>JBILTF010000009.1:0-40598 GCA_044371675.1 Flavobacteriales bacterium | reverse complement strand
AATTCAACAAGAACGAAGATAAAATGCTTCAGCGCATTGCCGAACTTCAACGTAGATTGAAAAAAATCTACGAAGGAGGAGGGAAGAAGCGCATCGAGAAAGAACATGAAAAAGGAAAGATGACCGCGCGTGAGCGTGTCGAATACCTTTTAGATAAAGATACCGAACGTATAGAAGTCGGAGCTTTTGCAGGCGAGGGCATGTATGAAGAACACGGCGGATGTCCAGCAGGTGGAGTAGTAGTTGTGATGGGATACGTTTCGAAAAAACTGTGTCTCGTTGTCGCGAACGACGCCACCGTCAAGGCAGGCGCGTGGTTCCCAATAACAGGAAAAAAGAACCTTCGTGCGCAAGAGATTGCCATGGAGAATCACATTCCCATTATTTATTTGGTAGATAGCGCTGGGGTGTACTTGCCTCTGCAAGACGAGATCTTCCCAGACAAAGAACACTTCGGAAGAATATTTAGAAACAATGCGCGCATGAGCAGCATGGGCATTCCGCAATACGCCGCCGTAATGGGAAGCTGTGTGGCGGGAGGTGCGTACTTGCCCATCATGAGCGATGAAGCATTAATCGTAGACAAGACAGGAAGCATTTTCCTTGCAGGTTCATACTTGGTGAAAGCCGCCATTGGCGAGGAAGTCGACAACGAGACACTCGGAGGCGCATCAACGCATTGCGAGATCAGCGGGGTGACAGACTACAAAGCTCTGAACGACAAAGACGCCTTGGATACCTTGAAAAAACTATTAAGTTCTCAAGGTAAAATTTCCAAAGACGCCGGCTTCGATCGCATTGCACCATCATTACCGAAGCGCAAGATGGAAGACGTTTTGGGAATTCTACCGACCGACAGAACCACTTCGTACGAAGTGCGTGAAATGATCGAATGTTTGGTAGACAACAGTGAATACACAGAGTACAAAGCCGAATACGGAAAGAGCATTGTATGCTTATACGCCCGTGTTAACGGATGGTCCGTTGGAATAGTAGCGAATCAGCGCGAGATTATTAAAAGTAAAAAGAACGGCATTCAGTTCGGTGGGGTGATCTATAGCGACAGTGCCGACAAAGCAGCTCGCTTCATCATGAACTGCAATCAAAAAAATATTCCGTTGGTCTTCTTGCAAGACGTTACAGGTTTTATGGTTGGAAGTAAAAGTGAACACGGCGGGATTATTAAAGACGGCGCGAAGATGGTGAATGCGCAAGCCAACAGCGTTGTGCCGAAGTTTACCATTATTATGGGCAACAGCTACGGCGCTGGTAACTACGCTATGTGCGGAAAGGCGTACGATCCGCGTTTGATAGTGGGTTGGCCAACAGCTCAAGTTGCGGTAATGGGCGGTGCTCAAGCCGCGAAGGTGTTGCTTCAAATTGAAGTGGCTTCTTTGAAAGGAAAAGGCGAAACCATTACACCCGAGCGCGAAGCTGAAATGTTCAACCGCATTAAATCGAAATACGACGAGCAGACTTCTCCGTATTATGCCGCCTCTCGCTTGTGGTTAGATGCCGTTATTGATCCGATTGATACGCGCAAGTGGATAAGCCTAGGCCTAGAAGCCGCATCGAATGCACCGGCTGAGCGCGCTTATTCGGTTGGAGTTCTTCAAACATGAAAAGAAAGTTAGATTATTTTTTTTCGGGTGAAGGGAAGTGGCTTCGCCGCGTCTTGCTTGCAGCAGCTGCTGTGCGCTTAATAGCTGCTATTTTTTCGGAAGGGTATATCATGAGCGACGATCATTTCTTGGCCGTTGAACCGGTGTCATCTTGGGTTCAAGGAGAGAACTACCACAACTGGTATCCGAATGCCTACAATGAAACTGATCATGCGCAGCCTTTTAGTTATGCCTATTATTTTTTGAATTTCGTCATCCTAAAGTTCTGTGCGCTCATCGGAATAGCGAATCCGTTTATTCAGGCTTTTGTTCTTCGTTTGGCCCATGCCGCCTTGAGTTTATGGGGAGTTTACTTATTTGTGAAACTTGCTGAACGTTTGATTTCATCGGTCACTTGGCGCATGTATGCCATTTGGTTTTGGGTATTCGGAGGAGTAGTCACCGTTTTCAGCGTTCACCAATTGGTTGAAACCGCCTGCATACCTTTTGTCTTGTTGGCCTATTTGTATGTCTTGAAATACTTCGAGCGTGAGCGCATGGGCGCACTAATAATTGCTGCCCTCGCATTTTCTTTTTCGGTTGGAATGCGCTACCAATTGGTGTTCTTCCCTCTTACTCTGGGAATGTATTTATTATGGAAACGCAAGTGGAGTGGGGCAATGCTCTTTGGTATTTTCTTCACACTCGGCTTCGCTCTCACTCAAATCGACAATCTCTTGTTCTGGCACAAACCCATTTATCAGCATTTACTCGACTATCAATCCTACAACGCCGCACACTTCGCCGACTATCCCAGTAACGTTTTTTCATATCTCGCACTAATCACGTATTATGTTTTTCCAGTCATAACAATTGTTTTCCTCATCTCCCTTCGCCGCAGGCATTCGTCCTCTGGACATTCGTCTCCGACATTCGTTGCTCCGCAACATTCGTCCTCCGGACATTCGTCCTCTGGACATTCGTCTCCGACATTCGTTGCTCCGCAACATTCGTCCTCCGGACATTCGTCCTCTGGACATTCGTCTCCGACATTCGTTGCTCCGCAACATTCGTCCTCCGGACATTCGTCCTCTGGACATTCGTCTCCGACATTCGTTGCTCCGCAACATTCGTCCTCTGGACATTCGTCTCCGACATTCGTTGCTCCGCAACATTCGGACACTCTAACAATCTTCATAGGTGTTACTGTCTTCATTGTGTTTCATCTGATATTTCCTAATAGGCAAGAGCGGTTTTTATTACCGGCCGTTCCATTCGTATTGATTTTAATGATTGGAGCAATCTTCAAACGCTTTTCGTTCTGCGCACCCTCGCACGCAGTGCACAAAGCCATGCGCTGGTCAATCTACCTATCCGCCATCTACACCGTCAGTTATTCCTTCTACGTTCCCAAGAAGAAATACCTTGCAGCCTCTCATGCCCTTTATGAAAGAGGCGATTTTCAAAATGTAGTCATTGATAACTGGAAAGGCGAAGAGTCGGTTTGGTTGCCGATGCATTATATTGGGAAATTCGTGCATCCGCTTTCCATGACTTCGTCGAAGACCATTGATCAACTGAAACAGCAAATCACGCATCAATCTCTTTACGATTCGAAACGCCTTCCATCCCCTGCACCCAACTACCTCATCATCTGGGGTAGGGAAGAGGCATACCTTCGCGCAAAAGCCTACGAGCAATTGGGATTCCAACTCCAGCGTCTTTCCCCCGCCAATAGTGAAGCAGAGCTCGGTTTTGCCCTTTACCATCTTACCTTCTCTTACCCTCTCTTACCCTCTCTTACCTTTTAATTTCCCCTTCTTTTAATTATCGCCCAACGGGCATTCGTCAACGACATTCGTTGCTTCGCAACATTCGTCCAACGGACATACTAAAATCATTTAGATTTTTTTTTCGCCTCTAAGATGCTGAAAAACAGTCATTTTCCCCTTTCTGTGTTAAATTTTAAAAAAATAATTAACATAGGCATCTTAATAAGATAATCTCGTCTTATTATTGTAACGCTGTTTTTCAGCCAAAACCTAATCAATTAACTAATTAAATCTAACTTATGAATCGTATTTTACGTTCTCAGTTGCCGCCAAATCCTAGTGATGAAGCGGTGTTCGACACTACCACGGGCTCGTCTCAAGGACGAACACGATGGATGCGAATGAAAAAAACGTGTATTGCGCTATTGGCTCTTGGGCTCATGTTGACGAGTACTAGTTCTTTCGCGCAATCGTTTGCTACTTTCGGTGGGGCTAGCGCCACCACTACTACGAGCACTGGAAGTGATCCAATTGATGGATACTACAGTTCTTTCCGTTATCAAGTTGTATATACTGCTGCGGAATTGACTACAGCAGGAATGGTTCCGAATGCATTAATAACGGGATTAGGATTCTCAATTTCGGCGGATTATGCCGGAGGAAACCTAAACGGTTATACGATAGGTTTGGGTCATACCACAGCGACTAACGCAGCGACTCACAATACTGCGGCTACTACGACTGTGAAAAATGCATTTGTCTACAACCCAACAGTGGTTGCTCTCGGATCATTTGATATGATCACGTTTGACAACAGTTTTGTTTGGAACGGTGTATCAAATATTTTGGTTAATATTTGTAGCTCTGGTCCGAATGCTTTCACCTCGCCATATGGTCAGGTTCGAATGGTAAGTTCGACAAGTGGATCTAGTTATGTTCGTTCAGACAATGGCGACCAGTGTGGCGTAAATACCGCATTTACTAACTCGAACAAACCGGCAATTCGTTTTGCTTATTCCGCGGCAGTTGCTTGTAGTGGAACACCAAACGCTGGTACCGCATCAATCAGTGCCTCTTCTGGATGTGCTGGAATTGGTGTAACATTATCAGCTAGCGGATTGAGCACTGGTTTGGGATTGTCATCTCAATGGCAGTCTTCTTCAGACAATATCACTTGGAATAATATTCCTGGAGCAACTACTGCAACTTATGCTGTTACTCCATCGGCCGATACTTATTACCGAATAGTAACGACTTGTTCAAATTCAGGACTTTCAGAAAATTCTAGCTCAGTTTCTTACCAGGTAAACACATGCCAAGCTTCAATCACAATGTCTGATGCCTATTCAGATGGTTGGAGTGGTAATGTGGTAACATTGAATATCAATGGTACCCCTTATCAAACTTTTTCATTAGCCAATGGCCTAGCTTCCAAAACTGTTTCTATTTGTGTCCCACAAAATTCTACTTATAGCTTGGTTCTTAGTAACGTTGGAACATGGTTAAGTGATATCGGATTAAGTTTCACGGTTAATAGCGCAGTGGCCTATAGTGCCGCTAATGGCGGAATGGCGTCGCTTACAGCTGGTTCCATTTTAAATTCGGGAACGGCATGTCCGCCTCCTTGCTCTGGCACCCCGACTGCTGCAGCTACCGCTTTCACTGGAGCGTCTTCTATTTGTTTTGGTCAAACCAAAACAATGACTGCCACGGGAATTTCAAATTCTCCAGGTATTTCAGTTGAGTGGAAGGTTTCTTCTACTTCAGGCGGTACATATACTGCTGTAAACGGAGGAATTGGATCTACTACAGCTTCTTACACAACACCGTCTTCACAAGGTGTAGGAACCTATTACTATGTATTGGTTACAACCTGTTCGAATTCAGGTTTGACATCAACTTCGGATGAAATTGCTTTAACGATTAACGCTTTACCAACTGTAGTGTTAACAGCACCAAATGGCGGTGCGTTTTGCGGAACGCAACAAATGACTGCCTCAGGTGCTTCTACTTATGTATGGACACCAGTAGCATCTTTGAGTTCTGATACAGGTTCTTCAGTTTACTTTACTGGAACTGCGAATGCTTCAGTTTCTGTTGTGGGTACTTCTGCAGCTGGGTGCCAAAGTAGCATCGTTCAACAACCAGTAACTTATACAGCACCTACGGGTGGTATTGCCATTTCCTCTTCTGTTCCTAACTTCTGCGGAACGGGTGGAACTGCAACGATTTCAGCAACTTCTTCAGCTCCATATGTATTCACTTTTGATGCATTAGATGGTGCTGTATTGTCAAACTCTACGGCTACAACTGTTGACGCTGCAATTTCACAAACAAGTGCAATTCGCGTTACTGGAACAGATGCTGCGACAGGCTGCTCTGCTCAGGCGATAGTGAGTGTTGGGGTTTACCCGTTGCCAGATGCCGTAGTAACTACAAGTGCTGATGGTGTTTGTCCGGGAACAAGTGCAACCATCAACTCAGGTCTAAGCGCAGGTAATTTCACTTCAACTTCAATTCCTTACGCTGCTCTTCTAGCTCCAGGAACTGCTGTGACATTAGTAACTAACGGTGTTGCAACTCCTGCCGTTACTGGTTCTCTGGATGATGGAGGTTGGGGAAATATTCCAATTGGATTCGATTTTGATTTCTTTGGAACACTCGCTGTGCCTGCGCTATACAACACCATAAATGTAGGTACAAATGGTACATTGATGTTTGGTGCTTTAAATACAAATGGTGGTTTTGTTACACCATACGGTTTGGCCGATTACACGTTTACAACTTTACCAAGCGCTGCAGAACCATTTAGCATGATTGCGGTTTTAGCAATGGATCATAACCTTACAGGTGCTACAGGCGGAACGATTAAGTATTGGACAACAGGCTATTCTCCAAATAGAAAATTCGTAGTTAGTTATGAAAACATTAAGGAATGGGGTGATTCCAAGTTTAGCACTGCTCAGGCCATTTTTTATGAAACAACCGGAGTTATTGAAGTTCATGTTTTTTCTTCAACTAACATTGATCAGAACAAATTGGTTGGTATTAACAACGGGAATGGAACAATTGGAAGTTTAGCTTTTGCATCTGGTACAGTTCCGAATGCAACAAATCCAATTTCTACTCCTTTTGCTTACCGTTTCTCTCCACCTGCTAACTTTTTAACTACATGGACGGCAACGGATGCAAACGGTAGTTATGTATTGAATAACGGATGGCCTAGTGCGCCGACTAATCCTTACTACACTCCTGTGACAACGCTGAATGGTTTCAGTGCTAGTGTTGCTCCCATATTAACTACGCAGTATTCAATCTCATATGTAAATGCAACTACTGGTTGTTCCAACCAGTTGACCCCGGAACAAGTAACGATGGCGGTTTTGGGAACAGTTGCTCCACAAGGAGTTTCTGCGACTTCAACTGTTACAACTGTTTGTCCTGGTGTGAATATTCCATTGTCAACTTCGTACACAGGTTCAATCGCTGGATTGACGTTCCAATGGCAAGTGTCTACAGACGGTGGTGCTAACTGGACTCCTATCGCAGGTGCAACTGCAGCAACTTATACTGCTACCCAAACAGCTGCCTCTTCTTACCGTGTAGGAATCTCTTCTTGCGGCGGAACAATAGAATACACTTCACCTGTTGCGGTGGCGTTAACAGCTTTTACGGATTGTTATTGTACCCCGGTTTCAGCAGGAGGTGCAGGAACTTTGATTAACGAAGTGTCTGTGAACGCAACGTTTACAAACAACTCAAGTGCTACAAATCCTGTGGCTTCGCCTTACTACACAAACTACAGTACCCTACCAGGTACTCCTGCGGTAGTTCCAGGTGTGGTAATGAATTTGTCATTGACCCTTGATGCTGGTACATTTCTTGCCGATATTGTTTCTGTTTGGATTGACTACAATCACAGCGGAACTTACGAAGCGTCAGAGTGGACTCAATTTGGTACTGCAGTACCTTCAGGTGCAACCACAACTGTTGGAATAACAATTCCAACTTCTGCTCTTTCGGGTAACACAGGAATGCGCATTCGTACCCGTGGTGCTGGTAATGCTAACGGATCTGGTGATGCTTGTACCACCACTTTTGGTTCAGGAGAAACAGAGGACTATTTTATAAATATCTTAGGTCCATGTGATCCAGCGTTGTTCATAGCTCCACTTGCTTCTGCTGATGATATAGATGCAACGGTTTGTGGAACTCAAACGTCACAATTGACTGCAACTGACCCCAATAATTCTGCTAATCCTATTTACATGTGGTACGATGCACAAAGCGGTGGAACCTTGTTGCAAAATTCTACAGTAGGCTCATACACACCTGCTGCTATTGCTGCTACTACCACTTGGTATGTTGCAATAAACACAGGTACGTGTATCACCGATCGTTCCCCTGTAACCTTGAACTGGGTAGCTCCTCCTGCAATTACTGCATCGAACAGCAATCCAGAATTCTGTGGAGTTGCAGGTTCATCAACAGATTTGAGTGCTTCTAGTACCAACGCGGGTTACACCTATTCTTGGTCAGCCTCTCCAGCTGCTGGTTCTGGCTTAACTGCTGGGACTACAGGTGCAACAGTAAGTGGAGTAACACCTACTGGGAGTGGAGTTTATACCTACACTGCAAGTGCAGTTGATGCAACCGGATGTTCTGCAACTGCGAGTACAACAGTTAATGTTTACGCATTGCCAGTAGCTCCAACATCAGTAACAGGTGGTTCTACTTGTTTGAACGGTCCTACTTTGAATGTAACAGGCACGGTAATTACTCCGGGTACTTTAACCTATTCATTAGGCACGAACATCAGTTCTAACGGTCCTGCATTTACTGCAGGAACTGCTACAATTGCTCTTCCAGCAGGTGCAACTGTAACAAGTGCTAGTTTAGTGTTCACGAACGTCGCGGCCATCAATGGTTCCTGGTTGAGTGAAATTAGGCCGTCGCTTTCAGGTGCAGCTACTTTAGATCCAACAGCAATTTCTACATTGTTGGGTGGAACTATTGCTACGACGACGCTTGCTATTCCTGGTGCTAGCGGAATAACTAACGGGTTGGTGACTTTCACTTTGTCTGAATCTGTAGACGATGGCGGTGCTGGAGTTGTTGATGCAACTTTTGGCAACGTGTCTTTGGTAATCAACTACACAGTGTCTAGTTTACCATCTTGGTTTAACAACTCGGTGGCATCTTCAGGTTCGTTCGTAGGAACTGGGTCTCCTTTCAATGTTGCAGGAACATCAATTCTTCCTTCAACTGCGGTTTCTGGTTCTGCGACAGCTTATGCTGCTAACGTTGTAACCATCGGCGCTCTTACTTGTTACTCTCCAACAGTTGCAGCTGCTGTAAGTGTTGGTCAGCCATTAACAGTGTCAGTAGCGGCTTCTGCTCCAATCACTCAAACATTCTCATTGGCTACTAACTATTCAGTTGCCGCAGGTGCTACTCAAACCTTAACAGGTTCAGTTGCTATCCCAGCTGGCGCGGTTGTTACTAGCACGGTGCTTCGATTGAATGGTGTAACCAGTACAGATTTTACATACGGGACTGATGTAGAAGTTTCAATGTCTGGCGCTTCTTCACTTTCTAACCAAGTAGTTGCTAACGTATTCGATGAATTGACCAATGCCGGTCCATACACCTATACTGCCTCTAACGTAGTTGCTCCTGGTGGAGATGTATTCGTGACCTTCGTGCACAACTGGGGTATCGGTGGTGATATGGATATTTCAAGCATTGATTTGTTGGTGACTTATTCTGCACCTTTAACAGGCAATGTTTGTCCTGGTACTCCGGTGACATTGAACGCAACAACAACAGGTGGTGGATCTAATCCGGTTTATCAATGGAACTTGAACGGTTCACCAATCTTTGGTGCAAATTCAGCTACTTATTTGGCTACGCCTCTTGCTTCAGATGCTTTCACTGTTTCTGTAACAGATGATTGTAACACGGTTGCTGTAACTTCAGCACCTTACTTACAGCCATTTTTCACTGTAACTGCTGGAACAATCACTGGTCCATCTGCTATTTTGGTGAATGACTTCACTGCTCCAATTCCTAATGCAGGAACATGGACAATAGCAGGACAGGATGCAGGTTCGACTATACAATGGTCTGCTGGAGCAACAATAACGGGTCCATTCACTGCAATTCCAGGAGCAACTGGAACTTCACAAATATTGACCGCAGGACCCGTTCCTGGTGCAGCTTACTTAACTGCAACCACGACAACGACTGATGGATGCTCTATCCAAGCAAACGTGTTAACAGTAGTTTTAGGAAACGCTAACGACACGCCATGCACAGCAGCTCCTATTACTATGGGTAATCAAGGTGGTCAAGAGTGGTCTACTGGTGCGGCATCTGCTCAAACAGGTGAAACCTATGGTCCTGGTTTAACCGGACCAGGTAATACCATTTGGTTCAGCTTCGTAGCGCCAGCTTCTGGTCATGTGAGTATTGTGACAACAAGTTCAATTGGATGGGACAATTACATTACTTTATTCAGTGGTTCAGATTGTACAAACCCAGGTGGTTTAACACAAATAGGTTTCAATGATGATAATGGTTTTTTTATAGCTCAAGCCGCATTAACGAATGTGACATGTTTAGTACCAGATGCCACATACTACATTCAAATGAGATATTGGAATTCTTTCTCTAATACAGTTGGTCAAGCTGGAATTATCCTTACCGATTTAGGTAACATTGCTCCTGCAATTACGGGTGTTTCAGGAAACATCACAGCTCCTGCTATAACAGGTACATGCGCTGCTCCAATTACTTGGGCTGCTCCGGTTGCTACAGATGATCAAGGTTGTGTAACCATGACTTCTAACTTCAACTCAGGTGCTTCATTCCCTGTGGGAGTAACAACGGTTACATACACAGCAACGGATGCTCAAGGTTTGGTAACTACTGCTTCATTCACTGTTACAGTTAATGATGCACAATTGCCAACTGTAACTGCTCCTTCTAACGTTACTGTAAATGCAAACATCTCTTGTGATGCTACAAGTGTTGATTTAGGTACACCTACAACTGCAGATAACTGCACTGTGTCTTCTGTAACTAATAATGCTTTAATTACCTATCCATTGGGAGTAACAACAGTTACTTGGACTGTAACTGATGGTGCTGGAAACATACAAACAGCGACTCAAACA
Organism: Flavobacteriales bacterium; assembly: GCA_044371675.1. Taxonomy (GTDB): domain Bacteria; phylum Bacteroidota; class Bacteroidia; order Flavobacteriales_D; family Sanyastnellaceae; genus CAIZGX01. The sequence goes on along the minus strand of JBILTF010000009.1, from coordinate 30,047 downwards.
GTTACTGTTGTTGATGCAACCAACCCAACTATTGCTGCACCTGCAAACGTAACAGTCGATGCAAACAGCTCATGTAATGCAACTGGAGTGGTTCTAGGAACACCAGTAACTGCAGACAACTGTTCTGTAGCATCTGTTACAAGCAATGCTCCTTCAACCTTCCCATTGGGAACAACTACTGTTACTTGGACAGTAACAGATGGTTCAGGAAACAATTCTACAGCAACTCAAACAGTAACGGTAGTAGATGTAACTAACCCAACCATTACTGCACCAGCAAACGTAGCAGTAGATGCAAACAGCTCATGTAATGCAACTGGTGTTGTTCTTGGCACACCGGTAACTGCAGACAACTGTTCTGTTGCTTCTGTAACCAACAATGCTCCCTCAACCTTCCCATTGGGAACCACTACAGTTACTTGGACTGTTACGGACGGTGCTGGTTTAAGTGTTACAGCTGTGCAAACTGTTACCGTTGTAGATGCTACTGTACCAACCATTACCGCTCCGGCTCCGGTAACTGTTACTGCTGCATTGAACGCTTGTACAGCAACGGCTACTTTAGGTTCAGCAACTACTGCTGACAATTGTGGCGTTGCAGATTTAACGAACAATGCTCCTGCTACATTCCCAATCGGTAACACCACTGTTACTTACACGGTAACCGACGTTAACGGAAATATTGGAACAGCTACACAAACGGTTACAGTTCTTGTTAACCCAGCGAATATCTGGTATGCAGATAATGATGGTGACACTTACGGATTATCTACTTCAACTGTAACAGCTTGCAGTCAGCCAGTAGGTTATGTATTGAATGCGACTGATTGTAACGATGCCAGCGCTGCTGTTAATCCAGCTGCGATTGAAATTTGCGGAAACGCTATCGATGACAACTGTAGCGGTCTTGCAGAAGAGGGTTGTACTAACCCAGGTGAGAATCCAAGTAATGCAACATCTGTGATCACAAGTATTTGGCCAAACTGTAACGCGGTAAACGGTACACTTGTGAATGCGAATGTCTCTGTTTCTGCTCAAACCTTCTGCTTAACAGGTGAAGACAAGTGGCACCAGTTCGTGGCAACTTCAGAAGGTATTAGCATCGTTGTTAACTCATCTGCTGCCAATATCGTTATTGAATTGCAAACGGCTGCTGGTGTTCTAGTAGCGCAAGAAAACGCAGTAGCAGGTCTTGGTGGTGAAATTTTGAACCACTACGGATTAACTGCAGGACAAGTCTACAAAGTAGGTGTACGTAATTACAACAGTGCCCAAGGCAATGGTACTTATTCTATCTGTGTTAAGATGTTGAAGCGTGGTGGATGTGACTACGGTCCAGGTCCATACAGCTTGTGCCAGTACTTCAAGGCAACTTGGGCTGGTGCAGCTGGAACTAGCTACACATTCAGATACACTGGTCTAACAGGTCCTGCTGCAGGTAACGTTTATACGCGCACTCAGAATACAGATATCTGTGTATTGAGTAGCGTATTGCCAACATTACCTTACGGTTCTACATACAGTTTATTGGTAACGAACACCTATACCATTAACAACGGTGCTGGTGTTCCTGAGACTATCGCTGTGCCTGGTTTAGCTCCTTGCTCTATGAGCACAATCTCTCAACCTGTAACTTCTCTTCGTACTTCTGACAGATGTACTGTTGGTCCACGTTTCCGTGGTTCTGTTGTAGCATCATTGCCGTGGGTATGTGGTGTAACGAACTGGCGTTGGGAGTTCACAGAGTTGAACGCTCAAGGCAACCCAGTAGGTCTTCCTATCCCTGTGAACAGAGGCATAGCTTCTAACTTCATTAACTTGGGTACTATCTCAGAATTGCAATTCGGTAAGACATACTCCGTTCGCACAGCTCCTATCCTTTCTTACACAGGAACAAACTACCAATGGGGTACTCCTTTCTGCTTGAGTATAGTAGGATCTGCAGGTATGATTGCTGACGGAAGTCAAGCGAACGACCAAGCAGTGAGAATGGAATCAGCTAGTGAAGTAAACATGAGTTTGTATCCGAATCCAACACACGGTACAGATGTAAACATTAACCTTTCTGGAGTTGATTCAGAGAATGTACAAATCCGCATCGTGGATGCTATGGGACGTCAAGTATGGAGTAATCGTTATTCAGTTAACGGTGTATTGAATACTAACATCACATTCGAGCGCCCTCTTGCGAATGGTTTGTATTTTGTTGAAGCAATCTTCAACGGTGAAGTTCAAACACAGCGCATGATGGTTCAAAAATAATTTTAAGACCTAGTCTTAGAACTGGCTTTAACCAATAAGCTGAAAAGGCCTCCTTCGAAAGAAGGGGGCCTTTTTTATTCAGGCAACTACGTGCATGAGTTTCGTCTTACTAATACCTTAACTCGCGTCTAAATGTCAAGAAAATTAGTTTCCTGTATTGCCTTGTTATTTGTCATTAATTTGCTGGGCGCACAGGTTTTTCAAGATGTAACACAAAGTCAGGGAATTGCCGCATTGAATTCGTCAACATTGTATGGAACAGGTTCAAGTTGCTTTGATGTAAATGAAGACGGATGGGACGATCTTACCCTATGTATTGCTGGAGGCGCTACGCGTCTTTACATGAATAATCAAGGTACATTTCAATTGCACTGCTCTTTTGAAAATATCTACGATGCTAAAACATGTCTATGGGGTGACTATGATGAGGACGGTGATAACGACTTGTTTGTTATTAAGCGAGACGGTCCATCTCAACTGTTCGTTCAAACTGACAGTCTATTGTTTGTTGATTTTTCGGGTTTGATTAATTTTGAATGGCTTTCTTCCTACAATTCGTTCGGAGCGGCGCTCGGAGACTACAACAGAGATAGTTTTTTAGATCTATATGTCGCAAGTTACAGCACCGCCGCAGCGGGAGGAATTAACAGCTTATTTTTCACCAACAACACCAATGGCGGTTTTACTGCATCTCCCCATGGTTATAACCGAAATCATTTTCAGCCTGCGTTTGTTGATTTGTTTCGAGATCTCTACCAAGACATTTTTATTATCAATGACTTTAGAAAAGGAAATGAACTGTATACTCAAGATACAGCCGGTGTTTTCACGAACCAAACTCCCAGTGGGTCCTTTGGCTTAAGTGGGTATTCATATTTAGACGCAATGTCGAATTCTTGGTGCGACTATGATAACGATGCTGATTTGGATGTCTACATCGCAAACACTCCGGTTTATGGAAATGTATTATATAAGAATAATGGGTTATCAAATTATACAGATGTGGCGTCAGCTGTTGGGGCAAGGTTAAACAAATGGTCATGGAGCTCTCTATGGCTCGATTTGGAAAACGATGGCTGGAGTGATTTAATTGTAGACGAACGTCATGTAAGTCCATTGTATATATCGCAATTTGGGAATCATGTGTTGAGAAATAATCAAGGTGTATTTTCAATCGATAACACAACAGGTATTTCAGGATTACCCTACGGGTATTTCACCTCTTCGAAAGGAGATTTTAATAATGACGGATTGTACGATTTGTATTTGGGCGCTGAAACGGGTTTTCAATCGAGAGTTTTTCAGAACAATACGGTTACAGAAAATAACTATTTGAAATGCCGATTGAAAGGAAGATTGAGCAATCGCAACGGAGTGGGTACTCACATTGATTACTATGTGAATGGTGAGCACCGCATTCACTACACGCAATTGGGTGAAAATTACCTTTGTCAGAATTCGCAGAATTATATTTTTGGCATTGGCGCAAATACGCAAATAGATTCATTGAAGCTTTCTTGGATAAGTGGGGTAGTGGATACCTATTACAACATTCCAGCAAACACAACTCATCTATTTGTTGAAGGAGAAACAATGCCGCAGATTCAAGCTTCTAAAGCATTTCTTTGTCCAAATGGAAACGATAGCCTTCAACTTTCAATTCCATCGTGGTCAATGCACACGTGGTCAAACGGCTCGACTTCAAACAGTATTTGGGTAACAGTTCCTGGCGTTTACACAGTTACTGTTGGCACTGGATACGGACATACAATTCAACTGAATTACCAAGTACAAATGGCGGCGTTAGACAATTTTGCAATCAACAAAACTTCTGTTTTATGAGCAGGAGATAGCACAGGTCTCATAGAAGTTGTTCAATTAGATTCAGGTCAAACTGTTTTCTCAATGTCAAATCTCACAGCTGGAGATTATACCATTCCGATCACTCTTTTCGAAGGGTGTATTTCGGAACAGTACGCGCTTATTGAAGAGCCATTTCCGTTTACAATTCAGGTAGATTCAGTTTCAAATACTTGTTTTGGATATTCCGATGGAGCTGCCGTTGTTCACGGTATTGAAGGCACAGCGCCTTATTCCGGGTTCAATGATTTTGGAGTTTTGCATTTTAACAATTTGCTTCCCGGAAATTATACAGATACAGTTACTGATGCGAACGGTTGCGCTGCGACTTACTCATTTGAAATTGCTGAAATTCCAGAGGCAATCATTGAAGTGACTTCTCCCAATTGGGTTTGCCCAGGTGGGTGGGTTATTTTTGATGCGACAGTTTCTGGCGTGGGGACGAGTTATTTTTGGGATGTCATAGGTCCAGGGATTAGTCTTGGTGCAGGCACTCAATCTTTCTCAGTCGTTTATTCACACCTTTGCGTGACGAGCATAGATGTTACAATTCAAGAAATTCCGTCGCCTGCAATTACTGCAAATGTTATAACTGAAAGTGTGCTGGGATTTGGAAGTATTACGTTAGATGTAATTGGAAATTATCCTCCGTATACCGCCACTTGGCAATCGGGTTTTGTGGGATTGAATTACACAGGACTGGCTCAAGGAAATTACAATGTCTCCATTTCAGATTCTCTCGGATGCATCGTGGATACGATGTTCACGGTCTTATTCGATTTTGTTGAAGAAGCTAGTTCTTCGAATGAATTTATTCTCGATTGGAAATCGGGACAATTGAGATACGTTGGAACTGAGCGCTTGTCTGATGTGGAAATATTCAACAGTACAGGACAATTGCTGGTGTCAAAGTCCACATGGGGAAAGGATGAAATTGTACAACTCACAATTTCAACACAAGTCATTTTCGTTTCTTCTTCAAGAGGAAGTTTTAGGTCAAAGGTCATATTGAGATAACATATAGGCAACCTTCATCTTGCCTTGCGTCTTTCATATACCTTAACTAAAACTTTTACTACATGACAAATTTAGCATCAAGCCTAATTTGATCTTATTGCGAAAAGCATCACGGAAAATTTCTGTGATGTTTTTTTTGTTGTGATTTTTGTTTGAATGAACCTTAAATAATCTTCTGCTATGAACTGGACACTTCACAAAGACGGTCTTCATTACGATGGTTCTGAGACCTTGCATCATGTATTTGTTTATGACGCAGTTGGAAAACTCTTGCACAGAGAGCAGATTATGGCTGGACATACAACTATTTCAATGGATGCAAAAGGTCCCTTGTTTATTCTCTCTCACGAAGGCAATTGGAAGTCTTCGATTTATACCGAATGAATATTCGGTTGAGTCAAATGGAAAAGCGCAACGCCCCCGCTGACCGCCACATTCAAGCTATGCTTCGTTCCGTGCTGTTCAATTTCAAGCGAGCCAGTTACAAGCTTTAACACTTCTTCATCTACGCCATTCACTTCATTGCCCAACACCAAAGCCATAGGCTTCTGCGAGTGAAAGTTGTGAAGAGCAACACTGTTATGCGTCTGCTCCAACGCCCACACTTCGTGTGTGTCTTGTATCTCCAAGATCGCCTCGGCAGTGTTGCTGAAATGCTTCCAGCTAACCGATTCCGTTGATCCCAAAGCAGTCTTCAAAATCTCTCGGTGAGGCGGAACCGGAGTAATTCCGCAACAGTAAATCGCTTCAATACCAAACGCATCGGCACTGCGGAATAGACTTCCGACGTTCAACGCACTTCTGAAATTATCGAGAATTAGAACAATCGGAAATTTTTCAGCTTGCTGAAATTCTTCAGCGCTCATGCGCTGAAGCTCATCCATACTTTTCTTTTCGAAACTCATTCAACCGTTATGTAAAATGGAAGACGCGTCTGAATCTTTCCGCCATTAGTCAATTGACGAAGATCCTGGTAATTCTTGAATCTGCTTCCAAGTATACGAGACATGATTGCATCTTCCGATTTTCCAGAAATATCATTGAAAAATTCTTCCAACGGATCAAGCATCTCAGGTAATTCCAAAACAGAATTCGAACTAACTCCTGCTTTCGCTGACGCATAGGCAACAGCCTCATTCAATCCCCCCATCTCGTCTACAAGCCCAATAGCCATAGCGTCTTCACCACTCCAAACTCGACCTTGACCAATGCTGTCGACATAGCTCTGAGTGATGTTTCTTCCCAATGCAACTTTGCTTGTGAAATCATTGTAAATATTGCTCACCATCACTTGCATAGCGCGTTTCTGAACGGTGTCCAAAGGAGAAGTCAACGTCATCATATTCGCATGCTCATGCGTCTTATACGCGTCGAAGGTTATGCCCAACTTATGGTCTAAAAAGTTCTGAAGATTCGGAATAATTCCAAACACACCAATAGATCCTGTAATCGTATTCGGCTGTGCGAAAATGCGATCTGCTCCGCAAGCAATGTAATATCCGCCAGAGGCCGCGTAATCGCCCATACTCACCACAAATACTTTTCCGCTTTGCTTCAACAATTCCGCTTCCCTCCATATCACATCACTCGCTAACGCACTCCCCCCCGGAGAACTCACGCGCAATACCACCGCTTTAATTCCATCATCCAGACGCGCTTCGCGAAGCGCCTTTGCAATACGATCACTTCCAATCGTTTCATCGTTACCCTTTCCGCTTTCAATTCCACCAATGGCATACACGACCGCAACTTGAGCCATATCTGATGCTTTGTCTTCCGACTTCACAATTTCCAAATAGCGATCGTAAGAAATAACTTCTTCATCAATCTTATTCACATCTTCCAATTTGCCTTTGTCTTTTAAACGAGCCGACATCTTCGCAGCGATCTCATCTGGGTAAAGCAATCCATCGATTAATTTCGATTGAAGCAATGTATTGTTGTTAATGAATCGAAGGGAAGTGGCTGAGGCGTTAAGCTCCTCTACAGAGACTCCACGCTGAGCAGAAATCTTTTCGCACATGACCTTCCAGATATCATCGATAAACGTTGCCATTTGCAAACGGTTTTCGTCTGACATGTGGTCGTAAATGAAAGGCTCTACAGCGCTTTTGAATTTGTTGTTCGGACCGCGAATCACTTGCGCTTCAATTTCCAACTCATCCAATAATTTTTTGTAGAACATCACTTCGGCATTCAGTCCGTGCCAGTCGAATGTTCCTGTTGGATACATGTACACTTCATTCGCTGCGCTGGCTAGGAAATAACCCGCTTGTGAATAGCTTTCGCTATAAGCAATGATCCATTTTCCTGATGTTTTAAAGTCAAGAATAGCGTTGTGAATTTCTAACAACATGGCAGGAGCTGATTCAATTGCTCCAATGTTCAAGTAAACGCCTTCAATACGCGCATCAGATTTTGCGAAGCGTAAGACACGCTCTAAATCGCGCAACGCAATGCGGTCTTCGGCTCCATCGAAGCTGAAAGAAGGGGAGTCTAATCCTCTCTCTGTGAAAGAGTTCTCTAATTTTATTTTAAGTATGGATTCGTTCTCCATGGAAACGCTCTCAGAAGAAGACAAGGCGCCAATGATGGCTGCAATGACAGCAACAGTGAGAAGAGTCCCAATAATGGACGCTATAATATTTCCAACGAGGGTTGCCCAAACGGTTTTCCAAAAAGTCATAATAAGTAATTTGAATTAAGACGCTCTTGCGCGCTCAAAGTTACGCAGGTGAGTCGTATTTTCGCTCTATGGAAAAAACGAATCGTGTACTGCTAAGCATTGGCGGAAATGAAGGGGAAAGAGAAGCAAATTTGGAAGAAGCACGTATGTTTATTTCATTCAACATGGGCAATATTGTGAAGGTTTCTGAAGTGGTGGAAACGGAAGCTTGGGGCATGCCCGAAGGGACAGAGCCATTCCTGAATCAGTTGGTTGAAATTCAAACTGCGCTGACGATAGAAAAGCTACACACTGAAATTATTGAGTTGGAGGAGTATTACGGAAGAACGCGCAAAGAGGGAGTTTACCTCGATCGCGAGATGGATGTAGATGTTATCTTTTTCAACGATGAAATTATTTCTGAAGGAAAAATAACCGTCCCTCACCAGCGCATGCATTTGCGTGAATTTATTTTGAAGCCCTTGGCTGCAACTTGGCCAGAATGGATTCATCCAGAAATGAAAATGAATGCTTCGCAATTGCTCGCTGAATTGAACAAGAAAGAAGATTGAACAATTACACCGTCATAGAGGGCATTATTGGCGCGGGTAAAACAACGCTCGCGAGTTTGTTGTCGCAGCAACACAACGCCCAATTGGTGTTGGAAGAATTCGCAGACAATGCCTTCCTTCCGAAGTTTTATGAAGAGCCGAAGCGCTATGCGTTTCCGTTGGAGTTGAGCTTTCTTTCTGAACGTTTCGCGCAATTGAAGAGTGTTTTTCAATCGCCCGATTTGTTTCAACCTAAAGTCATTGCCGATTATTTTTTACCGAAATGTCAAGTCTTCGCGAAGAATAATTTAGAAGAAGACGAATACAAATTGTTTCTGCGATTGTATGAAATTATGGAGAACGCACTTCCACAACCCGACCTCTTAGTCTATCTATACATCTCACCTGAGCAAGCCCTTCAAAATATAAAAAAACGAGGAAGGACTTACGAGCAGAGCATCACAGAGACTTATTTAGAAAATATTCAGCAACAGTATTTGTCGTTCATTCAGCAGCATCCGGAATTAACGGTGCTTATGATTTCAAGTGATCAATTGGATTTCGTTGAACGTAAAGAAGATTTGTTATTCTTGAATGAGACCATTGCGAAGAACTATTCTCCGGGTATTCACAGAGTCGAGCCGTAGAATTACTTCTTCAGAACCTCGGCCATTTTAGCGCCAATCTCAGCAGGAGAATCCACTACGTGAATGCCACATTCGCGCATGATTCGCTTTTTAGCAGAAGCACTTTCGTTTTCTCCAGATACAATTGCACCGGCGTGACCCATAGTTCTTCCTTTCGGAGCGGTCTCACCAGCAATGAATCCAACAACTGGCTTGGTGCCGTGTTCTTTGATCCACATGGCAGCTTTTGGCTCAAGCTCACCGCCGATTTCACCAATCATAATGATACCGTGAGTTTCAGGGTCGTTCATTAACAATTGAACTGCCTCTAACGTGGTTGTTCCAATGATTGGGTCGCCACCGATTCCGATAGCTGTAGTTACTCCTAAACCTGCTTTCGCCACTTGGTCAGCAGCTTCGTAAGTCAAGGTTCCTGATTTAGAAACGATACCAACATTTCCTTTCTTGAAAACGAAACCAGGCATGATACCCACTTTCGCCTCGCCTGCGGTAATGATACCTGGGCAGTTAGGGCCTATTAAAGTCGCACCGCGATCGATAGCGTAGATTTTTGCTTTAACCATGTCTGCAACTGGAATGCCTTCGGTAATTGTAACAATGACTTTAATGCCTGCAGCAGCAGCTTCCATGATAGCGTCAGCAGCAAATGCTGGTGGAACGAAAATAATGGTCACGTCTGCGCCCGTTGCAGTTACTGCATCGGCTACTGTGTTGAATACCGGTCGCTCAAGGTGTGTTTGTCCACCTTTGTTCGGTGTAACACCACCAACAACGTTGGTTCCGTATTCAATCATTTGTGTTGCGTGAAATGTTCCTTCACTACCTGTGAATCCTTGAACAATTACTTTCGAATCTTTGCTTACTAAAACGCCCATGTGGTAATATTTTTTGCTGCGGCGAAATTAGTCATTATTTGGAAAGAATAGTCGTTCCATTGCCGATTGTTTCTCATTTTTGCAGAACATGAATGCAATTTCAAGAGAAGAGACGATATGCGCGTTGTCTACACCGCAAGGAGTTGGCGGTATCGCTGTAGTTCGCGTGAGCGGCAGTCAGGCTTGGGTGATAGTGGGCAAACTTTTTTCGAAGCCCCTTCAACCCGAACAAAAACGCAAAGCGCTTTTCGGATGTGTGTATGACGGGAAGGAAATTTTGGATGAAGTGGTGGTGACCTTGTTTCAAGGTCCGAATAGTTTTACTGGGGAAGACGTGGTTGAAATTGCTTGTCACGGATCCCGTTACGTTCAGCAGCGCATCTTGCAATTGTTGCAGGAAAACGGATGTCGCATGGCAACAGCTGGTGAATACACCATGCGTGCGTATTTGAATGGAAGAATGGATTTGAGTAGGGCAGAAGCTGTGGGAGATGTTATTGCTTCTGAGAGTGCTGCGGCGCATAAGCAGGCGGTGCATCAGATGCGTGGAGGATTTTCGAAAGAGATTGATGCGCTGCGTGAACGCTTGATACATTTTGCTTCTTTGTTGGAATTGGAATTGGATTTTTCGGAAGAAGATGTCGAGTTCGCCGATCGAACGCAGTTATTGAATTTGTTGAATGAAATCTTGAAGGTGGTTGTTCAGCTTCGCGATAGTTTTCAATTGGGAAATGCCATTAAGAACGGTGTTCCTGTTGCCATTGTTGGTGCTCCGAATGCGGGGAAGTCGACGTTATTGAATGCCTTGTTGAATGAGGAACGCGCGATTGTGAGCGACATAGCGGGAACCACGCGTGATACGGTGGAAGAAGTATTGAATGTGGAAGGCATTCAGTTTCGATTTATAGACACTGCTGGTATTCGCGAGACATCCGATACAATTGAAAAGATGGGCATAGCGCGCAGCATGGAGAAGGTATCGCATGCGCAGTTGGTTTTGTTGTTGGTAGATGTTGTGAATACTTCGCAAATTCAGATCGACGAGATGTTGGAATCGATACGTTCTCATGCACGCCCGGAAGCGAAGGTGTTGGTGGTCTTCAACAAGATCGATTCGAATCCGAATTTTGAATTGAAGGTTGAAGGCGCGAATGCATTGCGCATCTCTGCGAAAGAAGGCTCGGGCATTTCAGAGTTACGCAGTTGGTTGGTTGAAAGCTTCGCTCCGTTGTTGAATGAAAGTGACACGGTGGTTACGAATGCACGTCATTTTGAATCGCTTCGTCTCGCAGCTTTATCGTTGGAAGAAGTCTTAAACGGCATGAACCTGGGCGTCCCTTCCGACCTCCTCACCGTAGACATCCGCAAAACCTTGTATCATCTTTCTGAGATCACAGGGAATATCTCGGCGGATGATATATTGCATTCCATCTTCGGAAAATTCTGTATTGGAAAGTAATGTTCAATAAATTTCTCATTATATTTAGGCATGAGATATTTAGCCCTTTTCCTCTTATTACCATTTGCTTCTTTCGGACAGCAAACCATTAACGAAACAATGATTCATGATGGCTTGACGCGGAGCTATACGCTGTACGTCCCAGCAAGCTATACACCGGGTACACCAGCACCGGTGGTATTGAATTTTCATGGATATACCAGTACTGCTTTTGAACAATTTTATTACGGAGATTTTCGTGCAATAGCAGATACTGCTGGTTTTCTGATTGTGGTTCCGATGGGAACACTTGATGCAACAGGTACAACGTATTGGAATTCTGGATGGGGTGGAACAGTGGACGACATAGGTTTCACAAGCGCGTTAATAGATGAAGTAGCCGCCACTTACTCTGTGAATTTAGATCGTGTATACAGCACAGGTATGTCAAACGGCGGATTCATGAGTTACACCCTTGCTTGCTCACTGAGCAATCGTATTGCAGCCATTGCGTCTGTTACAGGAACAATGAATGAAGGTCAAAATCAAACTTGCAATGCACAACATCCAACTCCCGTTTTAGAAATTCACGGTACAGCAGATGCAACGGTTCCGTATAATGGAAATCTTTTTATGGAAGCAATCCCAAATGTATTATCCTACTGGGTAAGTTTCAATAATTGTAATACAACTCCAGTAGTCACTGATGTTCCAAATACGAATCTAACAGATGGATGTACTGCCGTTCATTACGTGTATTCCGGAGGAACCAATGGTGTTGATGTTGAACATTATAAAATAATCGACGGCGGACATACATGGCCAGGTTCAATATTTACAGTCGGTGTTACAAACAACGACTTCAATGCATCAAAAAAAATATGGGAGTTCTTTATGCAATACGACATTAACGGAAGAATGCCAGCAAATGCAATTACAGATTTGAATGCTGAAGAGATTTCAATTTACCCCAATCCAACTGCAGATAAATTAACGATTCAAGGAATTTCACAAAAGCTAACGGCTTCAAACTGCAGTCTGTTTTCTATTGAAGGCAAACAGTTCAATATTGATTTTCTAGAGAACAACACCTTTGATACAAGCCATTTGGAAAGTGGAGTTTACTTCGTTCGCATTTCAACGACAGAAGGAACTGCGACTGTTCAGTTTGTGAAGGTTTAATTTCTACATTTTCAGGAAGTTCAACGAATGTCTTGAGTTTCACTCAGGCATTAACAAACTTGCGTTTTTTCCTTCCCAAACACCAACAAATTTGTAGGGAACAAATCGCGCGAACATTTCTTCCTTATACCAATTAAGCTTTCGCGTGAGGGTAACTACTTCACGGTGTTTCGGATTTTTGTAGGCATAATCCATCATCTCTTTTTGCGTTTTCCAGATGCTAAGGGTGGCTTGCTGAATGAGTGGCCACTCGCCAACACCAATGGATAAAACAAGTCCTTCATAACCTTCTAGGCTTTGACTTACTGAACCAACGCGACTCCAAAAAGACAATAGTTTTCTGAATCGAATTCGTGCTCTGGTCAAAACAATGATGGGCTTGTCCATTGCCAATTCAGCATTTTTTTGGAACGGTGTTTTGCCATCCCAAGTGCCATGCACTTCAGCAGAGTGCATGTAAACGGTCATGTGCTCGCAACTTCGTCCTTGATATTCCTTAAAGAAATTATTCTCAGTGAAAAAGGATTGCGCTTGACTCTCAGACTCCCAATTGCAAAGAAGGACGTATGTTCCAAAATTAGGTTTAGCGCTAAATCCATTTTTCGCACCTGAACCCAATATTTTGTAGAAGGTTAGTCCATCTATATTTTTTAGCTGATCGTGCCCCAATTGCATTTGTTTAAACGCCCACCATTTGTTTGCTGATGATTCTACTTTGAAAAAGGTGCTTGTCGTTACTTGGCTCATGGTGTTCTAAAGTAGTTTAAAATACAACCTCCCTCAATGAAAAATGTTCAAAGCTTTAAGGCAGCTCGCTATTCAAACCGTAATCGGTGATAGAACTTTTGCTGCTAAACGTTTTTCGTTAATGGCAACTCCTTCGATTAAATAATCTTTCAATCGCTTGGTTGCCCATTGGCGGAATTCAATACCCCTCTTCCTATTTACTCTGTAGCCAACAGAAATGATTAAATCTAAATTGAAGTAATCGATCTCTCTTGAAACCTGCCTTTTTCCCTCTTGTTGAACTGTTCGGAATTTACGAACAGTTGAATCGGCGGAAAGCTCTTCCGATATGAAAATCCGCTTAATGTGCTCACTAATATTGGCTTTGCTAGACTGGAATAATTCAATTAACTGACTTTGGTTTAACCAAACAGTGTCGCCTTCAAATTGAACTTCAATATGAGTTTGGCCTTCTCGTGATGCATAAATTTCAATCTTATTCTCCATAATGTTTATTCCTTTAAAGTGATTTTCTAATTGCGCGAATAGCTTGATCAAGCCATTCAAAAATACCAATCTAAACACACAATTTCGAATTAAGATTTCAACAGAATTGGTGTTGATTATCAGTGCTTAAGCTTGTAGTCGATGATGTGTGATTGGTCTTAAATGAGCATTATTCTTTTAGAAAAGGTGTGATCGAACTTTTGCATTCAATACTTGTTCATTTATAAAGATTGAATAACTGTGCAAGCGATAAATGTAGTTTGGTTGAAGCGCGATTTGAGGTTCGTAGATCACGAACCTATCTTTCATGCGCAAGGGGCCGAATTGCCATTTGTTCTGCTCTACATTTTCGAGCCTTCAGTTATGAATCATCACGATTCAGATGTGCGTCATTGGCGATTCGTGCACGAGTCGCTTCAAGATTTGAATTATCGGCTGAAGCCTTTCAATAAACACATTGAAATCTTTCACGATGAAGCCATGCATGTGTTCGAAGAACTTGCTTTGAACTTCAACATACAGACTGTTTTTTCTTCGCAAGAATCGGGAAATCTATTGACGTATGAGCGGGACATTCACATGTCGGAATTCTTTCATTCCAAAAATATTCAATGGAATGAATTTCAAACGAACGGCGTTGTTCGAAGATTAAAATCTCGTCCGCAATGGCCGAAGATGTGGGAAGACACCATGCGAACGCCTTCGTTCAATATTCAGTTGGATTCACTTCAAGTTTTTAATTTCAATCAGGAAATAAAATTCCATTCAAATCGAAATTCCCTTCCAACAGAAATCACGGAACGCAATTCAAACTTTCAACCCGGCGGAGAATCGTGGGCTTGGAAATACTTGAAGAATTTCATTGCTGAGCGAAGCGTGAATTACAGCAAACACATTAGCAGCCCTTCACTTAGTCGGAAAGGCTGCAGTCGTCTTTCACCATACTTGGCTTATGGAAACATAAGCATGCGAGCGGTTTATCAGTATACCGTTCAACATTATCAGACATCAACGAACAAGCGAGCGCTATCCAATTTCATTTCGCGCTTGCATTGGCATTGCCACTTCATACAAAAATTTGAAACGGAGTGTCGGTATGAAATAGAGAACATCAATCGAGCCTACAACGTCTTGGTAAAGCCGAAGAATGAAGTGTACATAAAGGCTTGGCAGGAAGGAATGACCGGCGTTCCGCTGGTAGATGCGTGTATGCGTTGTCTAAAGGAAACAGGATACATCAACTTCCGCATGCGTGCCATGGTGGTTTCGTTTTTCGTGTTCAACTTGTGGCAAGATTGGCGAGAGCTCCATTTTTTAGCGCGCATGTTCCTCGATTACGAACCTGGAATTCACTATCCACAAATTCAAATGCAAAGTGGAACCACGGGTATAAACACCATTCGTATTTACAATCCGATTGTAAATTCAGAAAAGCACGATGCCAACGGCGAATATATTAAACAATGGATTCCTGAATTGCGAAACATTCCAGAAGCCTTTATTCACGAACCTCACAAGCTTTCGGTTATTGAACAAGAAATGTATGGCTGTGTAATTGGGAAAGATTATCCTGCACCCATTGTCGATGTTGAAGAATCGCGCAAGCACGCAAGCGAAATCGTCTGGAGTTTCAGAAAGAAAGATGAAGTGAAGGTGGAAGGAAAACGTATTTTGAAAGCGCATGTGAGTCGCACGAATTCGAAAAAGAAATAAATCGAATTGAGCGTGAAGTTTCCTTCTATTTTAGCGTTCAGAATTTGAACAATGGAAGATATCAGTTGGTTGTCGCGGACGAGTTTGTTGATTGGCGAAGAAACACTTCGCAAGTTGACCTCTAAGCATGTTATGGTCGTTGGAATGGGCGGTGTTGGCTCTTTTGCTGCGGAGTTCATTGCGCGCTCGGGAATTGGTAAAATGACGATTATAGACGGAGATGTTGTTGATCCTACGAATCGCAATCGCCAACTTCCTGCATTAGCAACCAACCACGGAGAATCTAAAGTGGAGATCATGGCTGAACGCATTCGTGCAATTAATCCGGAAATAGAATTGAAGGTGGTGAAGGAATTTGTTAATCCGACTATGGTTGAAGAGCAATTGAAGAATCGTCCAGATTATATCATTGATGCAATCGACAGCATCACTCCCAAATTGACGTTTATTCGCTTGGCTTTCGAGAGTAAGATTCCTTTGGTAAGCAGCATGGGTGCTGGCGCGAAATTAGATCCAACGAAACTTCAGGTCGTAGATATTTCGAAAACCTATAACTGTCCTTTCGCGCAGCAAATAAGAAAGAATTTAAAATTAAGTGGTATTCGCAAAGGAGTGAAGGTAGTCTTCAGCCCCGAACTTCCAATCAAAGAAAGCCTCATGCTTACCGATGGAAAGAATTATAAGAAGTCGGCATATGGAACCATATCCTACATGCCGGCTACTTTTGGAAGCGTAGTCGCCTCAGTTGCAATCAGAGATTTAATGCAAGCTTAGTCGTACTTCGGCTTCTTGTCGCGCTTTTCAGCTTTCTTTTCTTTAGCTGTTTTTGTTGGAACTTTTTTCTCTTCCTTTTTAACGTCTTTTCCTTTTCCCATGGTATGTGTTTTTAATGGTTAACGTGTCGAATTTAAGGTGAAATTTTTACTTCAACTCAAAATCTTTAAAATCAAATCCAGGACTGACTTGACAGCCCACTAAACAAAAACTTGCGCCGAGACTGGGTCTCGCACCGAACCATCTTCCCGCCACAACAACATGCTGAAGCACATCTCCGTCGAGAATATTCTTTCCAAGCCGTGTTATTATTTCATTACCATATTCATCGAGTTCAATAATTTCAAGCGTCTGACCATCGTGAAAATACCAAATTTCATCACTCTTTATTCGGTGAAGTGAAGAGGTTTGACCTTGCTCTAAGAGAAAATAAATACTGGTGCAGATCGAGCGTTCTCCATCAAAACCAGGGAATTCAAGCGATTGGTTACTCCGGAAATTCTCTTTATAAAAACCTCCTTCGGGATGAGGAATCATTTGTAAAAAGTCGACGTATTGTTTAGCTGTCATATTCTTGAATTTCGGCTGAAAGATAATGCGTAAAATTATTTAACTTCAAAAAACAGAATGACTTAAATTTGATGATTATGAAAAAATCCGTAAAAACAGGCCTAATCGTTGGAGGAGTTTCTCTACTTCTTGGTCTAGCTGGTCTATTCTGGTATCTAGGAATGACGAACAACAACAAACTCATTGCGAAAATTCCAAAAGACGCTGCAATAGTAGTAAAGGCAGATCTAAGAAGTCTTGCAGACAAGGCGGAATTCAAACAATGGCAAGATCTAACAATGTTTGAAGATATTGACGATGAAGGAAGTTTAATGAAGGAAGTTTTTAATAATCCGAAAAAATCCGGAGTGAACTTTGCGCAGAATGCTTACGGTTTCATGAGTAAAGGTAAAGAGCCTTTCGGTGGAATTATATTCGGAATTAAAGATGCAAAGGACTTTGAAGAAACGGTGAAAAAAATTGACTCAGAGATAGAGGTTCAAAAGGTAGACGGTTTGTATACTGCGGAAGTAGACAAAAACGATATGGCCTTAGTATGGAATAAAAACGTAGCTCTGCTTTATATTAGAGAAGATGATGATGTTATGGAAAAAGCAAAACGAGTTTTTGCCCAAGACGAAGACATGAGTATGTTGGAAAGTGATACTTATATGGAGTTTGAGTCTCTTGATGCCGATCTCGGCATGTATATGAACGCTAAGAAAATTCAAGAGTTGGCTGCAGATATAGGGAATGTTTCGGTTGGTCAATTTGAGGGTATGGATAAAGTAGAAAGTATCGGCATGACCATGCTTTTTGAAGATCAGCAAATGCTTGTAGACGCTACTTATTATCCGGTTGAAGGTGCTACTACGGAAGAGATTTCAATGTTGAAAGAAGAAGGTATTTCGGCTGATTTAATGAAATTAATTTCACCAACAAACCCCAAAGGATTTTACGCAGCAAATATGGATCTAGATAAAATTCTAGGTCTTTATCCGCAAATAAATGAAGAGCTGATGAAGGACGGATTTTCTTTGGATGAGTTCAAAAATGGATTGAATGGAGAAATGACTTTGTCATTAATCGATGTGAAGAATGTTCAGAAAATTCGCGAAGTGGCAGATTACGACAATTGGGAACCGAACGGTTTTTATGATACTCCTGTACCGATGAAAATGGACACCACTTTCGAGCTTTCGCCCATTTATAAAATCAATTTTGGTCTTAAGGACAAAGGAATTATTGAAAACCTTATTGCGAAATTCGTTGCGAAAATCAATGAGCCAGAGGTTACCGAAGAAATGTTTGATATAGAAGATTCGATGAGGTCGAGCTTTGATTCGTACACGACTCCCTACGAAAACCTCGTTGAAGAAATCGAAGAACCGAAAATAAAGCGTTACCAATACAACGGACTTGAAGTGATGGAAGCAGAAGATGTTAAGCTGTTTTACAAATTCGAGGGTAATTATCTTTCTATTTCGAATGATGAATCGGCTTTCGCCTCTCAGAACTTTTCTTGGGACGATGAGCTAGATGAAATGTTAACCGAAAAGGCAGGCGCGGGATATATGGATTTGAACTACAAGAACTACCCGGATATTGAGAGAGAGAATGCGAGAGATGTACAAGAAGTAAAGAGCTTCTTGGAGATGCTCGATAACATGAAGTTTTCTTCAGACGGAATGACCGTTCATTTTGAAATGAACTTCACCGACAGTCCCGATCATATTCTCTGGCGCATGATGAAAACCATTGATGCACAAGTTTCAAATAACAAAGGAGATTACAATTAATTCGTAGTGTAATTCACGACATCGATTTGCAAATTCCCATTGAGAGCTACAGTAATTTGTAGCTCTTTTTGTGTGGGATAGAATCCAGTAATTTGAAGATTATTCAATAAGCCTTTTAAGTTAACGCCTGGGATTAACTCTCCGTTTAATTGTTTTTCTATTTCTGTTTTTGCAGATTGAAGGGTAGGCGTAAGGTCAATGTTACAGGCACTTTGAATAGTCTGCGTTAGTTTGGTTTGAAAAACATCTACCCCCGCATTCATGAGCACGTGTCGCGATTTGCTGTCTATTTCAATTGAACTCACACTCATTTTATTTGTTGAAGGGTCTACGGTTGGGGTAAGTGCTAAAAAGAATTTACAGTTCTTGTATTTCTTGAATCCAACTTTCATGTCGCACAAGACTTCGACTTGAATTTTTTGATTGCCCAATCCCGAAAGCGTAAGGTTATTTACGGTAATGCTTTTCTTTTTGTCATCACTTGCGAAGGTGCTACCAGCAGCCATTTCATTCACTTTAATTGAAAGACTTTCGTAACTCGATTTTATAGGCAAAGAAATCAGAAAACCAGACGTAAGTTCGTTTTGTACATCCAACGGGGGGAGTGGAGGAACGATAGCATTTTCATTTTTGTCTAAGCTCATCACAGGCGTAGCATCAATACCCAAGTTTACTTGAAGAATATTTCCATATCCATACATGGGCCCCAACTTGAAGTTAGAAGCGTTAAAGGTTAGATAGCCATATCCAGGAATTTCCATTTGACTGTTCAGTTGCTTCCAAGCTTCATTCGCGTAACTCTTGAAATCAAGAAGTAGGCACTGCTGGTCGATGTATTTGCAAACATCGAGAAGAGCGGGCTTCATGGCTTTCATAATTTCCCCCGTCATGTCAATTTTCAGAAACGTCAATTCACATGGATCTATCGGATTCAATTTTGAAAGCGAGGTCGAAGTAATGAGTTGGTAGTTTTCATTCATGGAAAGGACCGATGCAAATTCAATTTCAACGCGACGTTTTGTTTCGTTACCACTTCCACACGAAAAGGGAATACGAGGATGCACGCAGGTGCCCCAAACGCAGTTGGTGCAATAGTTTCCTTCAATGTCATACCAAGCTTTGGTTCCAACTACGAATTTATTTCCAACTACATACCCGCTTAAATTTTCACGAAAGACATCGTACTTAGCTTGCGGTCCGTCGCAAGACCCGAATGAAGTATAGTTTGGCCATTCTGGATTTTGGATAATGGGCGAAGAAGATTCGTTCGCGAATTTCAAGATAGGGTCAATGGAAATGTTAACCGGAATGTTGATGTGCGAAACGCCTTGAGGAGGATTCACAGGTATTTCAATTTCGGTCATTTCCGGCAGGGGAGCAGTTATCTTACATGATGAGAGGGCGCTCGCTAAAGCAACAAGAAAAATAACGGTATAATGAAGATTTTTGGAAATCATAGATTGACGAATATTTCAGCGTAAAATTACAAGTGAATATGTCTTATTTTCGCTTCAAATTATTAACTATGAAATCACTTCGACTTATTCTTGTTTTATCGTTGTTTGCATTTTCGGGAAAGATCTTTTCTCAAGGCTTTCCAATTTCTGTTATTGTTTCGAATGCAGATTGTGCTGTAACAGTTACAGGAACGTACGTAGATTCTGTAACAGGAGTTAGCGGCTCGTTTCAACTTTTCGCTGCTGATCCGGCAGGTAACTCGTTTACGGGTACTATAAGTTTAAACACATTTGCTACAAATTATGTTGTCACAGTTTGTGCAACAGATTGCAATGGAATTACCAATTGCGCTTCAGGTCCGATGGTTCCTGGTGCAGTAACGACTTTCAAT
Organism: Flavobacteriales bacterium; assembly: GCA_044371675.1. GTDB lineage: Bacteria > Bacteroidota > Bacteroidia > Flavobacteriales_D > Sanyastnellaceae > CAIZGX01. The sequence continues at coordinate 9,633 of JBILTF010000009.1, read as the reverse complement.
ATCGACATGGGAAATGGAGGCGGAGTAGTTGACAATGACGGAGACGGTTTCAATAGTTTCGCTGATTGCAACGACAACGACGCTTCAATTAATGCGAATGCAACTGAGATTTGTGATGGTTTTGATAACAATTGTGACGGTGTTGTGGATGAAGGATGTTCAACAGGTGGTTGCACAACTGATATCATTTTGGTTGCGGATTCTTTGATTTCAGATCCATTTAACGTGGTAATTTATTTGCCTGGAGCAAACAGCGCTATGGGAACATACATTTGGAGTTTTGGTGATGGAAATACATCAGCGACAATGTTTCCAACTTGGCAATATACAGAGATTGGCACCTACACCGTTTGTGTTACTGTGGTTTTTCCCGATGGTTGCACTGCCACTGACTGCTTGACCTTTACGGTAAACGGCGACGGAACGACTACACCAGGTGGTATTAATTCGCAAGGCTTCACCTTGAATGTGGTTGGAACAATGCCAAATCCAAATACAGTTGCTGAAATTTCTTCAACAAGTGACTTCACAATTTATCCAAATCCAGTTTCTGAGTTAGCTACCATTCAATGGAACGCTACAGCAACTGAGCAAGGAAGATTGGATATCTTCAACGCGCAAGGACAATTGATTTCTACAGAGCGTTACACGGTCTCTGCAGGCGCTCAACAAGTTCAATTGAATACTCAATCACTTGCTTCAGGAATGTACATTGTAAGAAGTGTTTCGAACGCGGGCGCTGTTCGTCAAACGACTTTTGTAAAGTAATTCGTAAGATTTTACTTTATTTGAAAGGGTCGACCAACGGTCGACCCTTTTTTTGTTCATTGAAACGAAAGGAGTAAGTGAATGTTCGGAATACCTTAATCTGCATTTACAATAGATTTAGCCGAGTTTAGCATAAAGTTGTTTTAATAAAAAAGAGCCGCATATGCGGCTCTTTTAAGTTTTGGAGTAGGGAAGGAGTTATGCTTCTTCTACTGGGGCATTTGCTCCGCGCTTCGCCATAATGTTGACTAAGTCTTCGCTGTTGCCCACTAACATTTTTTGGAATCGACGTCCACCTGTACCCGCAGGTATTGGGTGACCAACAATTACGTTTTCTTTCAATCCGTTCAAGAAGTCTGTTTTTCCTTGCACAGCTGCTTCGTTCAAGACTTTCGTAGTCTCTTGGAACGATGCTGCAGAGATCCATGAATCTGTTTGCAACGATGCTCTTGTGATACCTTGAAGAATAGGACGAGCGGTAGCTGTAATAGCTTCACGAGATTCCATAACTGCACGGTCTTTACGTTTCAGCTCAGAGTTTTCAGTTCTGAATTGCAATGCTGTAATAACCTGACCTGCTAAGAATTTCTCAGAATCTCCTGGTTCAGTAACAACTACTTTGTCGAATAACAAATCGTTTTCATCAATGAATTCAGCTTTGTCTACAGTGCTTCCTTGTAAGAAACGTGTATCGCCTGCATCAAGAATTTCTACTTTGCGCATCATTTGACGAACAATAACTTCGAAATGCTTGTCATTGATTTTCACACCTTGTAAACGGTATACCTCTTGAATTTCATTCACCAAGTATTCTTGAACTGCAGTTGGTCCTTGAATGTCTAGGATATCTCCAGGAGAGATAGCACCATCAGACAATTGCATACCTGCACGAACAAAGTCACCATCTTGAACTAAGATGTGTTTAGCAAGGTTGATCAAATATTTCTTTTCTTCTCCAGTGCGTGAGCGAAGGATAATCTCGCGGTTACCGCGTTTGATTTTTCCGTATTCCACGATACCGTCGATTTCCGCAACGTTTGCTGGGTTCGATGGGTTACGTGCTTCGAATAATTCGGTTACACGTGGAAGACCACCGGTGATGTCACCACCACGACCCGCCATACGAGGGATCTTAGCAAGGATACTACCCTTGGTAATTTTCGTCTTGTTTTCAGTGTTCAAGTGAGCACCTACTGGAAGAGAATATACCTTCACTACTTCTTTGCCGCGAACGACTTCGATGCTTGGGTTTTTCTTCTTGTCTTTTGTCTCAATAATAATTTTCTCAGAGAATCCGGTTTGCTCATCGACTTCAGTTTTGAAGGTAATTCCTTCTTCAATGGCGTCGAAGTTAATTGTTCCATCTTCTTCAGTGATGATTACACTGTTGAACGGATCGAATTCACAAATCACATCATTCTTCTTAACAATATCTCCAGTGTTTACATGTAGAATCGAACCGTAAGGAAGATTCATTGTAGCCATGGTGATTCCTGTTTTCTCGTCGTTGATTTTCAATTCAGCAGAACGAGCAACAACAACAGTAACTGTAACATTGTTTTCTTTTCTGTCTACTGTACGAAGATCTTCGATTTCAACGATACCAGGGTATTTCGCTTTTAAGTCAGAATCAATAGCCGAACCAGACGCAGCACCACCCGTGTGGAATGTACGAAGAGTCAACTGAGTACCTGGCTCACCAATAGACTGTGCAGCAATAACTCCAACAGCCAATCCTTCTTGAACCAAACGAGCAGAGGCAAGGTCACGACCGTAACACTTCGCACAAACACCACGTTTGCTTTCGCAGGTCAATACTGAACGAATTTCCACTTCTTCAATTCCAGCTTCTTCAATAGCATCTGCAATCTCTTCAGAAATTTCTTGAACAGATTCTACAAGTAGCTCATTAGTTTCTGGGTGGTATACATCGTGGACAGAAGTTCTACCTAAGATACGATCGCGAAGACTTTCAACAATTTCATCAGATTTCTTTAATGCTGTTGTATTCAATCCGCGAAGTGTACCACAGTCAACTTCGTTAATAATAACGTCTTGTGCAACGTCAACCAAACGACGTGTTAAGTAACCCGCATCCGCCGTCTTCAATGCTGTATCGGCCAAACCTTTACGAGCACCGTGGGTAGAGATGAAGTACTCTAAGATGGACAAACCTTCTTTAAAGTTCGCCAAGATAGGGTTCTCAATCATGTCTTGTCCACCTCCGCCAGCGTTCTTCTGAGGCTTAGCCATCAGACCACGCATACCTGCTAACTGACGAATTTGTTCCTTAGATCCACGAGCTCCGGAATCATACATCATGTAGATGCTATTGAATCCTTGTTGGTCGGTCTTCAAACGATCCATAAGGATGTTTGTCAAACGTGAGTTTGTGTTCGTCCAGATGTCAATGATTTGGTTGTAACGTTCGTTGTTAGTAATAAGACCCATGTTATAGTTCTCAAATACTTCAGCAACTTTATTCGTCGCTTCTCCAACAAGTTTTTCTTTCTCGTTAGGAACAACTACGTCTGTCAATTTGAACGACAATCCACCCTTGAATGCCCAATAGTATCCAAGATCTTTCATGTCATCTAAGAACTTAGCAGCACGAGCAATACCAACAATCTTAAGAATGTTTCCGATAATATCACGTAAAGCTTTCTTGGTAAGAAGTTGATTAATGAATCCAACTTCAGGTGGAACAATTGCATTAAATAATACACGTCCAGCTGTTGTCTCAATAATACTAGGCTCATCATTCATATCGTACCAACGTACTTTTATGAACGCGTGCAAGTCTAATTGTCCTTCGTTGAAAGCGATAATAACTTCTTCTTTCGAATAGTAAGTTCTTCCTTCACCACGACAAGGTTTCTCGTCAGTACCCTCACGGCCTTTAGTAATGTAATAAAGACCCAAGACCATATCTTGTGATGGAACCGTGATCGGTGCACCATTCGCAGGGTTAAGGATATTGTGAGAAGCTAACATTAACAATTGGGCTTCCAAAATTGCAGCACTTCCAAGAGGAACGTGAACAGCCATTTGGTCACCATCAAAGTCAGCGTTGAATGCAGTACAAACAAGAGGGTGAAGTTGAATTGCTTTTCCTTCAATTAACTTGGGTTGGAAAGACTGAATACCAAGTCTGTGAAGGGTAGGAGCACGGTTCAACAATACTGGGTGTCCTTTCAAAATGTTTTCAAGGATATCCCAAACGATTGCTTCTTTTTTATCTACTATTTTCTTAGCAGATTTAACCGTCTTCACAATACCACGCTCAATCATCTTACGAATGATAAATGGTTTGAAAAGCTCAGCTGCCATATCTTTTGGCAATCCACATTCGTGAAGTTTCAATTCTGGTCCAACAACAATTACCGAACGAGCAGAATAGTCAACACGCTTACCCAATAAGTTCTGACGGAAACGACCTTGCTTACCTTTCAATGAATCTGAAAGTGATTTAAGCGGACGGTTGCTTTCAGTCTTAACAGCTGAAGATTTACGGCTGTTATCGAACAATGAATCTACCGCTTCTTGAAGCATACGCTTCTCGTTACGCAAGATTACATCAGGCGCTTTAATTTCTAAAAGACGCTTAAGACGGTTGTTACGAATAATAACACGACGGTAAAGGTCATTCAAATCGGAAGTTGCGAAACGACCACCATCCAATGGAACAAGTGGACGAAGTTCTGGTGGAATAACCGGAACTACACGAGTGATCATCCACTCAGGGCGGTTGATTACACGTGTGTTTGCATCACGGAAGCTTTCAACAACACTCAAGCGCTTTAACGCTTCGTTTTTACGTTGTTGTGAAGTCTCACGGTTTGCTTTATCGCGCAATTCAAATGACAATGCATCTAAATCTAAACGAGCCAACAAATCATGAAGTGCTTCAGCACCCATTTTCGCTACGAATTTGTTTGGATCTTTATCATCCAAGTACTGATTCTCACGTGGAAGTTGCTCTTGGATATCCAAGTATTCTTCTTCAGTTAAGAATTGACCTGCCTCCAAACCGCTTCCTTCAGCATCAGTTACTGGACCAGCATTGATTACAACATAACGTTCGTAATAAATGATTTGATCTAATTTCTTAGAAGGCATACCTAAAAGGTATCCGATTTTGTTTGGAAGTGAACGGAAGTACCAGATGTGAGCTACCGGAACAGTAAGGGAAATGTGTCCCATACGCTCACGACGAACTTTCTTTTCAGTAACCTCAACACCACAACGGTCACAAACAATACCCTTGTAACGGATACGCTTATATTTTCCGCAATGACATTCGTAGTCTTTTACAGGACCGAAAATCTTTTCACAGAAAAGACCTTCGCGCTCTGGCTTATAGGTACGGTAGTTAATGGTTTCTGGCTTCATTACCTCGCCAGAAGATCTCTCTAAGATCTCTTCTGGTGAAGCTAATGAGATAGTGATTGATTTAAAATCACTGGTTGGTTTTGCTACTTTTTTTGCTTGAAGCATTTTGTGCAGTTTGAATGTCTATTTAAAAATTCTTTTCGTTGTCTGATGAATTAATTCTGGTTCAGATTAATGCTTAATCCTAATCCTCTTAATTCATGTAGCAATACGTTGAACGATTCTGGAATACCAGGCTGTGGCATGGCATCACCCTTAACAATCGCCTCGTACGTCTTCGCTCTTCCGATTACATCGTCAGATTTAACGGTTAAGATTTCCTGAAGGATATTGGCAGCTCCGTAGGCTTCCAATGCCCAAACTTCCATCTCTCCGAAACGTTGACCTCCGAATTGTGCTTTACCACCCAAAGGTTGTTGCGTGATCAATGAGTATGGTCCGATCGAACGCGCGTGCATCTTATCGTCAACCATGTGGCTCAGTTTGATCATGTAAATCACACCCACAGTAGCTTGTTGTTCGAAACGAACACCAGTTCCACCATCGTACAAGTATGTCACACCAAAGCGTGGTACACCTGCAGCGTCGGTTTGACTAACAATATCATCCATTGATGCACCATCGAAGATAGGAGTAGCGAATGTTTGTCCGGTTTTTTGACCAGCCCATCCTAAGATGGTTTCGTAAATCTGTCCTAAGTTCATACGTGACGGTACCCCTAGTGGGTTCAACACGATGTCTACCGTTGTTCCGTCTTCCAAGAAAGGCATGTCTTCATCGCGAACGATACGTGCAACGATACCCTTGTTACCGTGACGACCAGCCATTTTATCACCCACACGTAATTTACGTTTTTGAGCAATATAAACTTTAGCCAACTTCACTATACCAGCTGGTAGTTCATCACCAACAGTCAATTGGAATTTCATACGCTTGTATGAACCCAACAATTCATTGTGTTTCAAGTTGAAGTTATGAACGCAACGACGAACAAGTGAATTCACTTTTTCATCTTTTGTCCAAGACTCGGTATTTACAACACTGTAATCAATTGCTAAAAGGACTTTAGCATTGAATTTCGTTCCTTTCTTAACTTGCTCTTCTTTGAAGTAGTTGAACACACCTTGACAAGGAAGATCCTTCACGATTGCAAGAATCTTGTCGACAAGAATCTTTTTCAATTCACCGTTGTCCTTGTCGTGGTCTTTATCTAATGCTTCAAGAACTGCTTTATCTGCACTGTTCTTTGTTTTCTTTTCCTTAACTGTCCTGCTGAACAATTTCTTTCCAATTACAACACCAGTTGCACTAGGCGGAACTTTCAACGAAGCGTCTTTCACATCACCTGCGCGCTCACCGAAGATTGCACGAAGCAGTTTTTCTTCTGGTGTTGGATCAGTTTCTCCTTTCGGAGTGATCTTACCAATAAGAATATCTCCTTCTTTCACTTCAGCACCTACGCGGATAATTCCGTTTTCGTCTAGGTCACGTGTCGCTTCTTCACTTACGTTTGGAATGTCTGAAGTTAATTCTTCAACACCACGCTTGGTATCACGCACTTCAGTGGTGTACTCATCGATGTGAATTGAAGTAAACCAGTCATCACGAACAACGCGCTCAGAGATAACGATAGCATCCTCGAAGTTGTAACCTTTCCAAGGCATGAATGCCACTTTCAAGTTGCGACCTAGAGCCAATTCGCCTTTACGAGTTGCATAACCTTCAACCAGAATTTGTCCAAGAGTAACTTTGTCTCCTTTCTTCACCATAGGGCGAAGGTTGATACACATACTTTGGTTGGTCTTACCGAACTTACGCACGGTGTATGACTTAGTTGCGCTATCGAAGCTAACCAATTCATCATCGTCGTTACGCTTGTATTTGATACGAATTTCTTCGCTGTCAACATATTCAATCACACCATCTCCCTCTGCGGTAAGAAGAACACGAGAATCTTTAGCAACGTATGCTTCCAATCCAGTTCCAACGATAGGTGCTTCTGGGCGAAGAAGTGGTACGGCTTGACGCATCATGTTTGATCCCATCAACGCACGGTTAGCATCATCGTGTTCCAAGAAAGGAATAAGCGATGCCGCGATAGAAGCGATTTGGTTTGGAGCAACGTCCATGTAAGCAACTGCAGAAGGCGCAATAACCGGGAAGTCACCTTCCAAACGCGCTTTCACTTTAGTGCCTAGGAACTTACCTGAATCGTCGATGTCTGCAATCGCTTGAGCAATTACTTTAGAATCTTCATCTTCAGCAGTAAGGTATGTTACTCCGTTGTTGTTCATTGAAACTTTTCCATTTTCAACCTTGCGGTATGGAGTTTCGATGAATCCTAATTTGTTAATTTTAGCATAAACGCAAAGAGAAGAAATCAAACCAATGTTTGGTCCTTCTGGAGTTTCAATTGTACACAAGCGACCGTAGTGGGTGTAGTGTACGTCACGAACCTCGAAACCTGCACGCTCACGCGAAAGTCCACCTGGACCAAGTGCCGACATACGGCGCTTGTGGGTAACTTCGGAAAGTGGGTTAGTTTGGTCCATGAACTGAGAAAGCTGGTTTGTTCCAAAGAACGAATTGATAACCGAGCTTAATGTTTTTGCGTTAATCAAGTCAATAGGAGTGAAGACCTCGTTATCACGAACGTTCATACGCTCACGAATGGTACGAGCCATACGAGTCAAACCTACTGCGAATTGATTGTAAAGTTGCTCACCAACGGTACGAACACGACGGTTCGACAAGTGGTCAATATCATCAACGTCTGCTTTCGAGTTAACCAACTCAATAAGGTAACGAATGATGCTTAAGATATCTTCTTTTGTTAAAGTACGTTGATCAAGAGACATGTTCAATCCCAACTTGCGGTTGATACGGAAACGTCCTACTTCACCAAGGTCATAGCGTTGTTCAGAGAAGAACAATTTGTCTATTACACCGCGAGCTGTCTCCAAATCTGGTGGCTCGGCGTTACGCAATTGACGGTAGATGTATTCAACCGCTTCTTTTTCAGAGTTGGTTGTATCCTTTTGAAGAGTATTGTGTATTAAAGTAAAGTCTGCAGCGTTCGACTCTTCTTTGTGAAGAACGATTACTTTGGTTCCACTTTCAACAATGATATCGATGTGTGAATCTTCAAGAACAACGTCACGATCTAAAATCAATTCGTTACGCTCAATAGAAACAACTTCAGATGTATCTTCATCTACGAAGTCTTCGATCCAAACTTTCAACACACGTGCTGCAAGTTTGCGACCCACTACTTTTTTCAATCCAGCTTTAGAAACTTTCACTTCTTCAGCAAGGTTGAATATTTCAAGGATTTCACGATCGCTTTCGAATCCGATTGCACGGAGTAGGGTAGTTACAGGTAACTTCTTCTTACGATCGATGTATGCGTACATGGCGTTATTGATGTCTGTCGCGAATTCAATCCAAGAACCCTTGAAAGGAATGATACGAGCAGAGTACAACTTTGTGCCGTTTGCGTGACGTGATTGACCGAAGAACACACCTGGCGAACGGTGCAATTGAGAAACAATTACACGCTCAGCACCATTGATTACGAATGAACCTTGAGGGGTCATGTAAGGAATAGTACCTAAGTATACGTCTTGTACGATGGTTTCGAAATCTTCGTGTTCCGGATCGGTACAATACAGTTTTAATTTTGCTTTGAGAGGAACGCTATACGTTAGTCCGCGTTCGATACACTCTTCTATAGTATATCTCGGAGGATCGATAAAGTAATCTAAGAACTCCAACACGAACTGATTGCGCGTGTCTGTAATAGGGAAATTCTCGGAGAATACCTTGAAAAGACCTTCTGATATTCGGTTTTCAGGATTAGTTTCGAGTTGAAAGAACTCTTTAAACGAGGCGAGCTGAATTTCTAGGAAATCAGGGTACTCGTAAAAATTTTTGGTCGATGAGTAGTTAACTCGATCTGTTAGTTTCTTTAGCGTTGCCAAAGTGTTTCGTTTTAAAGGTTATAAATCCTATGCACAAAAACTGACGGACATTTCCGTCATGAAATAAAAAACAAGTTTAGGCCCACCCGAAGGTAAGGCCTAAACTGATGTTCAATGTCGTAATCTTACTTGATTTCAACTTTTGCTCCTGCTTCTTCAAGTTGTGTTTTCAAGCCGTTTGCTTCGTCTTTAGTAACACCTTCTTTCAAAGGAGATGGAGCTTTGTCTACTACATCCTTAGCTTCTTTTAAGCCAAGACCAGTAAGATCTTTCACTAATTTAACTATTGCCAATTTGTTTGGACCTGCTTCAGTAAGAATAACATCGAAAGATGTTTTTTCTTCTGCAACTGCAGCACCAGCGCCAGGACCAGCCATAACAACTGCCGCAGCAGCTGGCTCAATTCCATAATCGTCTTTTAAAATGGTAGCTAATTCGTTAACTTCCTTAACGGTAAGATTAACGAGGCCTTCAGCCATTGCTTTCAAATCTG
>JBILTF010000067.1:0-12721 GCA_044371675.1 Flavobacteriales bacterium | reverse complement strand
AAGTGAATTGATTAATAATGTTCAAGGTTTAAAAGCCGTTTTAGGAGCAAAGGAATACAAAGAAATGTCGAAGACTCAATTGGGTCTCATTATTGAAATCTCGCAGCATGTCAACGGATTAAAAGCTAGCGCGGAAGGGATTGTGATTGAGCAAGGCAAGGTTAATCACAACAACACAGAGAAGATGGCAGAAATTTATTGTCACAAGATTAAGCCTTTAATGGATGCGGCAAGAGATGCTGCTGATACCTTAGAGCAAATCATTGATGACAATACTTGGCCAATACCCAAGATGCGTGAGCTTTTGTTCACTTGCTAAAAAGAGCTTCTAGATAATTGAGATTTTGTGCGGAAAAGTCGCATTTTTGTTTATTTTCGCATTACTAACTTTTAACTGGACTAAAACGTAACGTATGAGATTTTTCAAATCTATCTTGGTTTTGTTTGTTTGTTTGTCAGCGGCATCGTTGATGAATGCTCAAAATAAAAAGATTCAACAGGCAGATATTGAGTTTGCTGGACAAGGCTACAACCAAGCCGCTAAAATTTATATCGGTGAGGTTACTAAAATCAAGAACATCGACGAGAAAGCGCGTGTTTTGTACAATATAGCCGAATGTTATAGAAACACGAAGCGTTATGGAATGAGCTTGGATTATTACGACAAGGCTATTAATGCCAAGTACGATAAGAAAACCGCAAATGTTTATTTGAACTACGGTGTCGCTCTTCAAGAAATGGATCGATTAGAAGATGCTATCGTTCAGTACAATAAGTATAAGGAGCGCGGTGGAAACGCTGCTTTAGCTGACATGCGCATTCAAACATGCACGAATGCAGCTGCAGCTAAAAAGTCGAGTGCTAAATCACGTTACGTTGCAGAAAATGTTGAGTTTTTGAATTCCTCAGAGGAGGATTTTGGATTGGCTTACGCTTCGAAAAAATGGGATGAATTCGTATTTACATCAGCTCGTAAAGAGTCTGTAGGTAGTGGTTTAAGCCCAATCAACGGAGATGAATTTAAGGATGTGTTCGTTGCAAAGTTGGACAAAAAGTTCAAGTTTCAAGGGGCACCAATGCCTGCGAGCATTACTGTAAACACAGAGTCTCACGAAGCCGCTGGAGCTTTCGACAAAGACTACAAGACGATGTTCTTTACACGTTGCGGTTTTGATAAGAAAGGAAGAATGGGTTGTGATATATACACAGCTAACAAGCAAGGAGACAACTTCGCAACAGCTGAGATAATCGACATTATCAATAGAGAGTCTGATGATTCTTCACGTGTTGGACAACCTTGTCTTTCGCAAGACGAGCAAACGTTAATTTTCGCATCGAACATGCCAGGTGGTAAAGGTGGAAGAGATTTGTGGTACATGACCTTCGACAAGAAATCTAAGAAATGGTCAAACCTTACAAACCTAGCTTCAATGAATACAGCAGGTGACGAGTACTATCCTTACATGTCAGAAGACGGAACTTTATACTTCTCTTCAAACGGTTACCCAGGATTGGGAGGATTAGATATCTTCAAGGCTAAGAAGACAGGTGAGATGACATATGGAGATGTAACTGCTATGCCTGCTCCAATTAATTCAGCTTCAGATGACTTCGCGTTTATCTTAGATAAGAAGCCAGTTTTGGATAATGTATTAATGGAAGGCGTATTCGCTTGTTATTTCTCATCAAACCGTCCTGGCGGTAAGGGAAAAGACGATATTTGGCGTGCATATGAGCGTCCTTTGGAATTTACCATGACAGGTACTGCTTACAACAAGAAAACAGGAAGCACGCTATCAGGTTGCAAAGTGACCATTGTTGGGTCTGACGGATCTACATACAATGTTGTTACAGATGCTAACGGAAGCTTCTTCTTGGATAAAACAAAGGTTAAGTTTGAAACTAAATACACGGTTGATGTTCAAAAAGAAAATTTCATCGGTACAGCAGATAAATTCTCTACCAAAGGAGCAAAAGAGTCTACCAACTACCAACAAGATTATTTCTTAATTCCTGTTGAAATCGGAAAGGAATACCCAATGCCTACTGTATTGTATCCTTTCAACAAAACAGAATTATTAATCGCAGATGATGTGAACAGTGCTGACTCATTGAACTATTTGTTGAACATCTTAACAGAGAATCCAACATTTGTTGTTCAGTTAGAATCTCACACAGATGCTCGTGGCGATGTGCCTAGCAACGATAGACTTTCTCAAGGTCGAGCCGAGACTTGCGTTACTTACTTGACATCAAAAGGAATTGCTGCCGACAGATTGGTAGCGAAAGGAAAGGGGGAAAGTGAGCCACGTACTATCAAGGATGGAGATCGTCTTTCTGCGGAAACATTCGCTGAATTTCCAATTGGAACATTATTAGACGAAGCATTTATCAATGCATTAAAAGAAAATGAATCACGTGAGCGTGCTCACCAATTGAATCGTCGTACAACATTCAGAATCCTAAGAACGGACTACGTTCCAAAGAAATAGCATTAAACTAAAGAAAGGGCTGACACTCGCTGTCAGCCCTTTTTATTTATATATGAGTCAATCCGAAAACAGATACAACAGCAGAGGAGTAAGCGCTTCCAAGGAAGACGTGCACGCTGCAATTAAAAACATGGACAAAGGTCTTTTTCCAAAGGCCTTTTGTAAAATAGTTCCCGATTACTTAACAGGTAGCGAAGAGCATTGCATTGTTATGCATGCCGACGGCGCAGGAACGAAGTCTTCCTTAGCTTATGTCTATTGGAAAGAAACAGGAGATCTTTCTGTTTGGAAGGGAATTGCACAAGACGCCATTGTCATGAACATTGATGACCTACTTTGTGTGGGAGCCATTGACAACATTCTTCTAAGCAGCACAATTGGAAGAAACAAGAATCTAATACCAGGAGAGGTGATTTCAGCAATTATCTCTAGAACAGAAGAACTTTGCAACGAGCTTGAAAAGCACGGAGTGAAGATTCATACAACAGGCGGAGAAACAGCCGATGTGGGTGATTTGGTTCGAACCATTATAGTTGACTCAACGGTCGTTTGCCGCATGCGCAGAGACGAGGTCATTGACAATGCGAACATTGCTCCAGGACAAGTTATTGTTGGTTTGGCATCATACGGACAAACATCTTACGAGTCTGAATACAACGGTGGAATGGGAAGTAACGGTCTTACATCTGCACGTCACGATGTGTTCTATAACGGAATCACCTCGAAGTATCCAGAGTCTTTTGACAGTGCAATCCCAAAAGAATTGGTTTATTCAGGTTCATATACGCTAACAGATTATGTGCACGATGCTGAATTGAATGCAGGAAAGTTAGTTCTTTCACCTACAAGAACTTATGCCCCAATAGTGAAACGTATTTTATCGAACAGAAGAGATAAGATAAAAGGAATGGTGCATTGCAGTGGGGGTGGACAAACGAAAGTACTGCACTTCACCAGCAATGTTCACATTGTGAAAGATAATCTATTCGCTATACCACCGCTGTTTAAAATGATTCAAGAAGAATCGAAAACACCGTGGCAGGAAATGTACAAAGTCTTCAACATGGGACACCGCATGGAGTTTTATACAGATGAAGAAACGGCTTTGGAAATTATCAATTACGCAGATCAAATGGGATGCGCAGCGCAAATCATTGGCCGTGTTGAAGCAGGAGAAGGTAACACATTAGAAATTCGTTCCGAACACGGAATATTTCAATACTAAATCGAAAGCATGGAGTTGATAGATCGTTTGTCGGCTATTTCAGATAGATACAGTGAAGTGGGAAAGAGTATCACCGATCCTACGGTTATCGCCGACATGAAAAAATATCCGACACTCATGCGCGAATACCGCGAGTTGGAAAAGATTAACGACGTATACCTCGAATACAAAAAAGCACTCGACGATTTGAAGGGAGCCAAAGAAATTCTGTACAGCAACGAAAGCGCTGACTTGAAAGAAATGGCGCAGGAGGAGTACAATGAATTGTCTCCGAAGATTATTGAAATGGAAGATGCGATTAAATTTCTTCTTATTCCAAAAGATCCGGAAGACACCAAGAACGTTATTGTAGAAATCCGAGCCGGAACAGGCGGAGACGAGGCTTCAATTTTCGCTGGGGATCTTTATAAAATGTATACCCGTTACATTCAAGATAAAGGTTGGAAAATTGAAGTGTTGAATTTGAGTGAAGGAACCATGGGCGGATTCAAAGAAGTTTCGTTCAAGGTGGAAGGAGATGAGGTATACGGTACAATGAAGTTTGAAAGCGGCGTGCATCGCGTTCAACGTGTTCCAGCAACAGAAACTCAAGGACGTGTTCATACATCGGCAGCAACTATTGCAGTTATGCCTGAAGCAGAAGAATTTGACGTAGTCATAAACATGTCCGATATTCGAAGAGATACCTATCGTGCAAGTGGTGCGGGTGGACAGCACGTAAACAAAACGGAATCTGCCGTTCGCTTGACCCACCTTCCAACCGGAGTTGTTGTAGCTTGTCAGGAGGGAAGAAGTCAGCATGAAAACTTAGACAAAGCAATGACTATGCTTCGTTCACGAATATTTGAAGCGGAAGTGAATCGCCGACACGAAGAGCGTTCAAGAATGCGGAAGTCGTTGGTTAGCACGGGTGACCGTAGCGCAAAGATTAGAACCTACAACTATCCGCAAGGACGTGTGACAGATCACAGAATAAATTTGACGTTGTACAACCTAGACGCTGCCATGAACGGCGAAATAGCCGAAGTTATTGAAGCGTTGAAATTAGCAGAGAATACAGAAAAACTTAAGGAAGGAAATTCATAAGATGAATAAAGCAAAATTGGTAGAGCTCATTCGTTCAAGAAAAAGTTTCTTGTGCGTTGGATTGGATACAGACCCTACAAAGCTTCCAGCGGGTGTTGGCGCGCTTGAATTCAATAAGGCAATTATTGACGCGACAAGAGAGTTTGCAGTTGCTTACAAGCCTAATTTGGCGTTTTATGAGGCCATGGGACTACAGGGTTGGGATATACTTGAGGAAACTGTTGCCTATATTGGAAACGAACACTTCACGATAGCAGATGCTAAACGCGGAGATATCGGAAACACTTCTAGCTATTACGCGAAAGCATTTTTTGAAACCTACGGATTCGACAGCATTACCGTTGCTCCTTATATGGGCAAAGACAGCGTTTCGCCTTTCTTGCAGTTTCAAGATAAGTGGGCAATCGTTTTGGCGCTCACTTCAAATGAAGGATCGAAAGATTTTCAAACACAGAAAATAGGAGAGGAGTATCTTTTTGAAAAAGTACTTCGCGATGTTGCTTCATGGGGAACCGACGAGAACACCATGTTCGTAGTAGGGGCGACCAAAGCGGAAAGCCTTGCACAGATTCGTCAGATTATTCCGAATCACTTCTTACTTGTTCCCGGCGTTGGCGCTCAAGGCGGAAGCCTTCAAGACGTTGTGAAATATGGAATGAATAGCGAAGTCGGATTGTTAGTGAATGCGAGTCGTTCTATCTTGTATGCTTCATCGGGCGCAGATTACGCGATTGCGGCTGCGGCTGAAGCGAAGAAAATGCAGGAGGAAATGGCGGTTTACTTGTAATCCTTCACCATACAATACGTCTTAAACCCACTCACCACGCGTTCTTCGTGAACACGAAATCCAATGCGTTCGTAGACGCGTTTATTTTTCTCAATAGTCGTTTCAATTAAAATGGGTAATTGTTTTTCTTGTTGAAATTGAAACAAGGCGTTGCGTAATTCGAAGATTGAACCTTGACCTCTGGCCGATTTTCGAACGGCTAAATAACTGCAATGAATGTAATTCTCATATTGCGAATGAAAGCGCTGAACTTCTTTCTTTCTGAGCCAAACCCGAAGGATACGAAGTGGTCCTATTCCGAATACAATTAGTCCAAGTTCAATTATAAATGAAGCTGAGCGCTTCTCCTTCGCTTCGAAGAAGCAAATAATTCCTTCGTTCTTCGAATCGATAAACACGCCTTTGTTGCGGCTCGCTTCCGAATATAAAAAATGAGCAACAAGCCAAACCTTGAAACGATAAAAGCCCCTGCTTCCAACCGAAAATAATACAGATCGATTGTCTACAAGGGTCTCTTTTAATATTTCTAACGCGTTCACAAGCCTTATTGTTTAGGCATTCCAGGGATACGTGTAATGTGCAGGAGTAACAAAGGTTTCTTTAATGGTACGCGGAGAAACCCAACGCAAAAGGTTCAAATAAGACCCAGCTTTGTCGTTGGTTCCACTTCCACGAGCACCACCAAACGGCTGCTGTCCTACAACTGCTCCGGTTGGCTTGTCGTTAATGTAGAAGTTACCTGCTGCGTTTTCCAATACGCGCATCGCCTGATCAATGGCATAACGATCTTTCGAAATAACTGCTCCCGTTAATGCGTAATCACTTGTCTCATTCACCAAATGCAAAGTGTCTGCCCACAACTCATCTTCATACACATAAAGCGTTACAACTGGACCAAAGATCTCTTCTTCCATAGTTCTGAATTTCGGATTGGTGGTCACAACAACTGTAGGATCAACAAAGTACCCAACAGAGTCGTCGTATGTTCCACCTGCGATAATTTCAGCGTCGCTTTGCGTCTTGATGTATTCGATGTATCCTGCGATTTTATCAAACGATTTGCGGTCAATAACAGCATTCACGAAATTGGTAAAGTCTTCCGGACTTCCAACTTTAATAACTTTTAAATCACTTACAATTTTCGCTTTCACCGCAGGCCACAACGAGCGAGGGATGTAGCTTCGGCTTGCCGCAGAACATTTCTGACCTTGGTATTCAAATGCTCCACGAACAATAGCAGTTGCCACTTCCTCTGCATTCGCAGACGGATGTGCCACAATGAAATCTTTTCCTCCAGTTTCTCCAACAATTCTCGGATAGGTTCTGTATTTGTCCAAGTTGCTTCCAATCTCTTTCCACAGGTGTTTAAACACAGCGGTAGATCCAGTGAAGTGAAGTCCTGCGAAATCTCTGTGCGAGAAAACCACGTCTCCAGCAACTGGACCGTCAACAGTAACCATATTTATTACGCCATCTGGTAATCCAGCATCGCGGAACAATTCCATAATTACATGCGCGCTGTACACCTGCGTATCTGCCGGTTTCCACACACAGACATTTCCCATCATTGCTGCACTTGCGGGCAAGTTGCCGGCAATAGCAGTAAAGTTGAATGGAGTAATTGCGAATACGAATCCTTCAAGCGGACGGTACTCCAAACGGTTCCACATCCCAGGTTGTGAGCCCGGTTGTTCGTTGTAAATCTGTTGCATGTACAACACATTGAAACGAAGGAAATCGATGAACTCACACGCCGCATCAATTTCAGCTTGATGCGCATTTTTTCCTTGACCGAGCATGGTTGCAGCATTCATGCGGTCTCTGTATGGACCCGCAAGTAAATCGGCTGCACGAAGGAAAATAGCAGCGCGATGTTCCCATGGCAATTGAGACCAACGATCGCGTGCTGCTAAAGCGGTGTCAATGGCTTGAATCACGTGGTCTTTTGTTCCACGATTCAAATACCCCAATACTTTCGCATACTCTTGCGGAGAAGTAAGCGGAAGCTTTTCTTCTGTGCGAATCAAATCTGATCCGATGTACATGGGCACATCTATCGGCACCTGATTGTACATTTTTTTGTACATGGCTGAAAGCGATGTGCGCTCTGCACTTCCAGGTGCATATCCCTTTACGGGTTCGTTAACGGGAAGTGGTACTTGATAAACTCCTTTCGACATATCTTATTTTTTTGGTGCAAGGAAACCGTAGTTCTTGCTGTAGTTTAACATTTGTTCTGCGAAGGTCTTGGTGTAACTCACAGTCACATCAATCATTTTTCCGTTTGAATCTAACACTGGAGTTAGAATTGGATTTACGAATCCGTTGTATGGAGGAATGTTCAATTTCTCTGATCTAGCAAGCACTTCAGCGTGCAAGGTCGGATCTACTTTCTTTCCGTATCCGTCGGCCAATGCTTTAGCGGCGTTGTAATCTCCTTGTGAAGTAATGCGTTGAACTTCGCGCAACAACTCTCCAACTAAATCGCGCATCTTTTCGTAATCGTTAATGTTGAAATACGTTTTTCCATCGCGAACTTCTCTTGAAATCACATTCGCAGATGCTCCTTTTTCAATGATCCAATTGCTTATCCAAGCGCGATTACGCATGTGTGCCTCAGCAATGTCTTCACCCATTTTCAATCTTCTCATCTGAACCATCATCGCATTGCGAATGTATCCGTCGTATTCAGCCTTTCCAACTTCCAAACTTTCCATCAATCCCATTTCCACCAACTTCGGATCCATTACATAATAAAGGGCAACCAAGTCAGCTCTTCCTTCTTCAATGGTAGAAGCGAACTCTTTCAATGTTTGTGAACTAGCTGATACGTTAGGTTCCAATTGTCCGCTTGCATGACCAATTACTTCATGCATAGCAGTGTGCATTTTTCCAGCAGTTGCTCCGTGCTTTTCAGCGCGAGCAATTTCTTCTTCGTCGTTCGCGAATTCCTTCAACATTCCAGAACCACCTGCATTGTTAGCAGCGTCTTCAATGTTTCCTAAACTTACACTCTTGGAACCATGCATAGCGCGAATCCATTGTGCATTCGGAAGGTTCACGCCAATTGGAGTAGATGGATTCGCATCGCCAGATTCTCCGGCTACGTTAACCACTTTGTAGGTAATTCCTTTTACTTCTTTCTTCTTGTGTTCAGGAAGAATAGGGGAGCTGTCTTCGAACCATTGCGCATTCTGCATCATCACCTTCATGCGATCACTCGCTTCGAAGTCATTAATTTCTACAACCGATTCGTATGAACCACGCTTTCCAAGCGGGTCGTTATACACCTCTACAAATCCATGAATGAAGTCAATATCACCTTCAGTTGCTTTCACCCACTGAATGTTGAAGTCATCCCACGTGCGTAAATCTCCTGTCGTGTAAAACTCAATCAACTTGCGAAGTGAAACCGCTTGCTTGTCGTTCTCTGCAACCTTTTCAGCTTTATTCAACCAGAATACAACTTGCTCCAATGCCGCGCTGTACTTGCCGCCTATGCGATATACATCTTCAACAATAATTCCGTTTTCTTTGCGAAGATTTGCGTTAATGCCGTAAGACAACGGAGCGCGATCCCCTGCAACTTCCTTCGATGCATAATAATCAAATGCTTCTTTAGTAGTTACGCCTTCGTAGAAATTCACAGCAGAATTTTCTACCAATCCTTTCGATGCATCGCTTTCAACTTTCAAAGAAGCAACGTTCGGATTGAAGATTACTTCAGTGATTTCTTCTGAAACCTGAGTGCTTGTTGCACCACAAAGCGAAACGAAATATTCTTTGCTGAATTTCGGCGTGTGCTTAATGTTGCTGTAATGGTGATGAATACCATTGCTCATCCACAATTGCTTCAAGTAAGTTTCAAGGTTCAACCACTCATCAGCAGTTTTATCTCCAGTATAATTTGAATAAATCTTCTCGAAGATGCTTCGAACCTCCAAGTTGTACTTGCAGTTCTGATCCCACATAATGTCCCGTCCAGCAAGGCCTGCTTGCGTTAGGTAATAGACGAATTCTTTTTGCTTCGTTGTTAACTTGTCGAATCCTTCTAGCTTGTAGCGAAGAATGCGAATGTCGGCGAAGCGATCCACTTCGTATTCGAACGGTCCGTTTTCAGTTTCAGATTTTGGAAGCTGAGCAACTTGATCTTTGAATTGGAAGTAGCACCAAGCTGTTAGGCCAAGGGCAATAAAGACGATGAATATTTTTTTCATTGAAAATGATTTTCGGACACGAAGATAAGAAGGTTACCTTTGTAGAATGACGTTCGAAGAACTAAAGTTAACGAGACAGTTTTTAGATGCTGTGAAAGAGTTGGGGTATGAGTCTCCTTCTGAGATTCAAGAGAAAGTTATTCCTCGGGTTTTAGGCGGACAAGACGTCATTGGAATTGCGCAAACCGGCACGGGTAAAACGGCTGCTTATGTGCTTCCCTTGTTACAATTGTTGAAGTATCCGCAAGGCGATGAGCCACGTGCGCTTATACTCGTTCCAACAAAAGAATTGGTGGTTCAGGTGGAAGAACAAATTCAAAGTCTTTGCAAGTATACAGAACTACGCTATGTGGCCCTATACGGCGGCGTTGGTCCGAAGACTCAAATTGAAATTATTAAAAAGGGAGTAGACATTATCGTTGCTACCCCTGGAAGATTTTTAGAGATCTACGCGAAACGCGTAATTATTCCGAAGAAAATAAAGCACGTGGTACTCGATGAATGTGACCGAATGATGGACATGGGATTTTGGCCGCAACTGCGTGAAATTCAAGAAAAGCTTCCACAAAAGAAACAGCAATTGTTGTTCTCGGCAACGTTCCCAGAGCGTGTAGAGCGCATTGCAGATAACTTTCTTTTGTTCCCTTCACGCGTTGAAGTAACGCCTCAAGCGACTCCAGCTACTACCGTGGAACAGAGAGTGTACATGGTTCCAAACTTCAAGACTAAATTGAACTTGCTCATGCATCTTCTTGAAGGAGATGAAATGAAGCGCGTGATGGTTTTTGTTCGAACAAAAACAGACGCGACGACCATGGGAAAATTCATGGCCCGAAGCAATGTGGGGGAAATTAGATTCCTGCACAGCAACATCGGACAAAACTCGCGCATGAACGCCATCAAAGATTTCAAAGACGGAAATGTTCGCATTCTCGTTAGCACCGACGTTACCGCTCGAGGCATAGATGTGTTCGAAGTTTCTCACGTAGTAAATTTTCAAGTGCCCGGACATTACGAAGACTATGTTCACCGCATCGGAAGGACTGGTCGCGCATTTAAAACAGGCGTTGCCATTAGTTTCGTAGACCAGTCTGAAGAATACCACTTGACCAACATTCAGAAAATTATTCGTCAAACCATTCCGGTTTTCGAAATTCCAGAGGCTGTGAAAATTGAAAAGACAGAGCCCGAAGAAAAACAAGACCATGCGCGGGAAATGGACCGTCAGAAAAGATTAGACGATCCCGATTTCAAGGGAGCCTTCCACGAAAAGAAAACGCTTCAAGCGAAATTGAAGTTCAAGCAAGAACGAGACAAGAAACAAAGAAGGAGCCGTTAAGCTCCTTTCTTTATTCCAAAAAGCTCTACTTATTTTGAAAACATCTTTTCGAATTCAACAACGATAGGGAAGTGGTCCGAGAGAAGTGGTTCCGTGACATCGGTATTTCCAACTTTGTAAGAAGAGAATCCAAAGTTTTTCAATTTATAAAAAACATAATCTATGCGTGGAGCATTCGGATTCTTAGCGCGTTCGAAATTGTTGAATGTTCCAACCTTTGAAGAAATTCCTATTCCCGCATCGGAGAATACTGCACGAAGTTTTTTCAAAGCAGCATCTTCCGGCTTGCAGTTCAAATCGCCCATGAAGATGATATTTTGAATGGAAGTGAAGGTCTCAATTTCTTTCAGAATGAGATTAGCGCTTTCTTGTCTGGCGCGCTCACCCACATGATCCCAATGCGTATTCACCACCAACAAAGTATCCTTTAGTTCTTCATCGAACAACAGCGCAAACGTGGCTATTCGCTCGCATGCAGCATCCCAACCTTTGCTCGGTTTGGTGGGTGTTTCCGACAACCACACCGTCTTCGATGTAATCAATGAAAATCGATTCGCTCGAAAGTAAATAGGGGAGTACTCGCCTTTGGTTTCGCCATCTTCTCTTCCAACTCCAATGCGAGTGTATTGACGCTGACTAAAATTGTAATTGAAAAGCGCACGATCGAGTTCAAGAACTTCGTTGTCCAAAACTTCTTGAAATCCAATAATATCAGGACTTTCGCTCCAAAGAAAATTCTTTACGCGTTCGCTTCTGTTCGGCCAACTGTTTTCTCCATCATTCGGATTGTTGTAACGGAGATTGAATGAAAGGACTTTCAACTTTTCATTCTGACCGAATGAATATTCGGTTCTGGCTGCAAAGAGAGCGCAAAGAAGTGCAAGCCGAAACAAGTTGTTTTTCATTCTGGGATTAAAGGTAAAAAAAAACCTCCCGAAGGAGGTTTTTATATGTTAGAGGGAAGAGGAATTATGCTTCTTCTTCGCCGTCCATTTTCTCTTTCAATGCAGCCAATGCACCTAAGTCACCAAGAGTTGATTTCTCAACTTGAGAGTTAACTTGCTTCACAGCTGAATTGTTGTCTTCTTTCTTAGCACCAGAACCAGATCCTGATCCTGCACCAGCACCTGAGCGCTTAGGCTTAGCATCTGAAGATGGAGTAGAAGTGATTTCTTCTGGCTTCCAAGTTTGAGTGTGAGATACAGCAATCTTACGTTGGTTCTTGTTGAATTCAAGAACAATAAAGTCAAGCGTTTCTTCCACTTTCGCAGTAGCACCGTCTTCTTTCTTCATATTTTTGTTCAAGCAGAATCCTTCTAGACCGTAAGGAAGTGCAACAACACAATGGTTACCTTCTTTCTTCACGATAGTACCTTGGTGCTTGGTTCCTTCAAGGAAAACAGTTTCAAACACATCCCATGGATTTTCTTCCACTTGCTTGTGTCCTAAGCTGATCTTACGTCCCTCACGATCCAATTCCAAAACTACTACAGCTAAGTCATCTCCGATAGCGCAGAACTCACTTGGATGCTTGATCTTCTTAGACCAAGAAAGGTCAGAGATGTGAACAAGACC
>JBILTF010000008.1:0-41604 GCA_044371675.1 Flavobacteriales bacterium | reverse complement strand
TGTGCAATAAATACATTGGTTACAAATGGAAAATTGAAAAGCTCTTCTGCAAGTGGCGAAGAACCTGATGCTTCTGCCTTTGATTTATATTCAACTTGAAGTCCGCCGGTTAATAGCAAACGATCCGCAACAAACTTCATAGATGAAGGATTGGGGGTCATTTCAGCATAAACAGCCGTTGGAATTTTTTTTCTTTCGTTCATTTCACAAATGTAATTGCATTACTCGAAAAGATTTACAATGAATGTTTATCTTTAATCCTCGTATTTTCGTTTAATTCGTTTGTGAATTTTTCACTTCAACATACAACATGAGAAAACTCTTGATATTCATTTTACTTGCATCGAATAGCGTTGTCGCTTTTGCACAAGAAACTTTTCCGTTCAATGGCATTCGTCCTAAAGACGTAACAGCCTACGCCCTTGTGAACGCCACCGTTTACTCCACTCCAGAAAATAAATTGGAAGGAGCAACAGTCGTGATTGAAAAAGGAAAAATAATTGCGGTTGGAAAAGGCATCGCCATTCCCGACAATTGCGTTCGCATTGATGTAACAGGTAAGTTCATTTATGCAGGATTCATCGATATTTTTTCATCTTATGGAATTCCAAAAAAACAAAATACCGTTAATCACGAAGAGACCGATGATTCTGGAAAAGGCCCCCTAAACTGGAACGCTACCATTCATCCGGAATACTCCGCGTCATTCGAAATTCACCATAACGAAGAAGATGCCGAGAGCTATCGCAATGCGGGAATTACAGCAGTGTGCTCACACAAGGCCGATGGAATAGCACGTGGCAATGGCGCGCTTGTTTCGCTCGGTAATGACGTTCATTCAGACATCATCAGCGCTGAAGCTGCATCTTATTTTTCATTCAACAAAGGGAGCAGCCCACAACAGTATCCTTCATCCATCATGGGAAGTATTGCACTGCTGAAACAAACGTATTGCGACGCCAAGTGGTATGCGGGTTTGAAAGGGGTAGGTGAGACCAATCTTTCACTTCACGCCTTCAATGCGAACAGCATTCATGCGCAAATATTCGAGGCGAACGACAAATGGAATATTCTTCGTGCCGACGCAGTAGGCGATGAGTTCGGTGTTCAGTACCTCTTCAAAACAAATGGAAATGAATACCAACGTTTGGAAGAAATGAAAGGCACAAAAGGTAAATTCATTGTGCCTGTAAACTATCCGCAAGCCTTTGACGTGAGCGACCCGGCGAGCAACCGTTACATCACAACTGCTGAAATGAAACACTGGGAATTGGCGCCATACAATCTCGCTTACATGCACAAAGCAGGACTTGATTTTTGCATTACTGCGCAAGGTTTAGAGGACAAAAGTCAACTGTTGGAAAATGTAAAAACAGCCGTTGAAAACGGACTTCCTGCCAACATTGCGTTGGCTGCATTAACAACAAGACCAGCACAATACCTTAACGCTCAAACCCGCGTAGGTTCTGTTCTTCCGGGATACGATGCCAACTTTATTATAACAAACAAAGAGCTCTTCACTAACGATTTAAAAATTCTTGAAACATGGGTAAACGGAAAACCTTATTTCGTTTCGAAGTCTGAATCATTGTCATTGGAAGGCTCTTACAAAATTCAATTTGCAGGAATTGACATACAATCGGAAGGAAAGAAAGGAAAGGGTGACGCGGTAGTTTCAACAACAAAATTAAAAACCACCGATGCGCTTAAAAAACTTCACGAATTGTTTGGAAGTTCTGCGAAAGATTCAACCTTAGTTCAACTGAAATTACAATTGAAAGATGGATTTCCAGTTGGAGAGTTAACATTGGATAGCTCAGCATTCGTTCGTGTTTCAGGAAACATTCACACGACGGAAAATGTACTCGAGCTAGATCTTACTTCATTCGGATATTCGCCTATTTCAATAAACGTATTCGTTACACCTCTTCCGAAAAAAGAAGAAGAAAAGAAAGGTGAAAAAACAAAAACACTTCCGGGAGAAATTATTTATCCGTTCACTGCGTATGGCAAGTCCTCACTTCCGAAAAAAGAGAATGTCGTCTTTCGAAATGCAACACTTTGGACGTGTGAAAACGGAACCATTCAAGAAGGAGATTTATGGGTGAAGGACGGAAAGATTGCTGGAATAGGCGTAGATCTTGTTATCCCGAAGGGAGAGGCTGTTCAAGAAATAGACGCAAAAGGAAAACACATTTCTCCAGGTATCATTGACGAGCACAGCCACATTGCGCTTTCAAGTGTGAACGAAGGAACACAAGCAAGCAGCGCAGAGGTTGAAGAAGGAAGTGTAATTTATCCGGAAGACATTGACATCTATCGTCAGCTTTCTGGAGGAACTACAGCTTCGCAATTGCTTCACGGAAGTGCAAATCCGATTGGCGGACAGAGTGCATTGGTGAAGTTGCGTTGGGGTGCAAGTGCCGAAGGAATGAAGATTGAGAACGCTCCAGGCTTCATCAAGTTCGCGCTGGGTGAAAATGTGAAGCAAAGCAATTGGGGAGATCGATCGGTATCGCGCTTTCCACAGACAAGAATGGGCGTAGAGCAAGTTTACTACGATCATTTCTATCGTGCGTTGGAATACGGAAAAGTATGGGACAACTACAACGCAACATGCAAGAAAGTAAAGAAAGGACTTCCTGCACCTATTGCTCCTAGAAGAGATTTAGAGTTAGAAACCGTTCTCGAGATTCTTCGCAAAGAAAGATTCATCTCCTGTCACAGCTATGTTCAAAGCGAAATCAACATGCTCATGCATGTAGCGGATAGCTTCAACTTCAAAATAAATACATTCACTCACATTCTTGAAGGCTATAAAGTCGCTGACAAAATGAAAGCGCACGGAGCAGGTGCTTCTACATTCAGCGATTGGTGGGCCTATAAGGCCGAAGTGAAAGACGCAATTCCATACAATGCCGCGCTTATGTATGAACAAGGAATTGTTGTAGCTATCAATTCCGACGATGCGGAAATGGGTGCGCGATTGAATCAAGAAGCTGGAAAAATTGTGAAGTACGGAGACGTGCCCGCAGAAGAAGCGTTGAAAATGGTGACGCTAAATCCTGCAAAACTTCTTCACCTCGACGATCGCATGGGTTCGTTGAAAGTAGGGAAAGACGCAGACTTCGTAATTTGGAACAACGACCCCCTGAGCATCTATGCACGAGCAGAGAAGACCTACATAGATGGAGCCTGCTACTTCAACTTGGAAGATGATGAAAAAGCAAGAGACTCTTTCACAGCCGAACGCGAACGCATCATTCAAAAAATGGAAGCCGCTAAAAACGAAGGCGCTTCAACTCGAAAGCCACAACCAAAAACTCCGCATCACTTCCATTGCGACAGCATGGACGAGACATCGAAAGGAATTTTCATTAAAGAATAAACGAACATGACTATCCGAAAAATATTTTTATCGCTCGCACTTCTTGCACCTGTTTTTGCACAAGCGCAGCACAGACCCACTCCGGCAGCAGCGCAGAGCAATTCAATACTACTAACAAATTGTCACGCGCATTTGGGTAATGGAAAAGTGATTGAGAACGCCTACATTGCTTTTGAAAACGGCATACTTACACTTGTTGCAGATGCTACTGTTTCTCGCATCGATGTGACCAAATTCGATAAAGTAATCCCTATTGAAGGTCAGCATGTTTACCCTGGGTTTATCGCTCCGAACTCTTCGTTGGGATTGGTTGAAATAGATGCGATTCGTGCGCAGAACGATTTGTATGAAGTAGGTACCTTCAAACCGAGCGTTCGTTCGGTTATTGCGTACAACGCTGACTCGGAAATTATTCCCACCGTTCGTTCGAACGGTGTGTTACTTGGACAAGTAACACCGCGAGGTGGAATAATTTCAGGCTCTTCTTCAATTATGCAATTCGATGCGTGGAACTGGGAAGACGCTGTGGTGCGCGCAGACGATGGCCTCCACCTCAACTGGCCGCAAGTCATTCACAGACACTACGACAAAGGCAGAATCCTTGTGTCTAAAGTGAAAAGCTACGACCAACAAAAGCGCGAAATTGAATTGTTCTTCAGCGATGCGAAAGCCTACGCCAAAGCACCAAAGGGAGACCTCACAGAACTTCGCTTCGAAGCCATGAAAGGATTATTCGATGGCAGCAAAACGCTTTACGTTCATGCAGATGAATTGAAGTCCATTCACGAAGCCGTTCAATTCAAACGCGACATGGGAATTGTGAAGATGGTGCTTGTTGGCGGATACGACGCGCCACTTGCGGCTTCTATTTTAAAAGACGAAAATGTTTCTGTGCTTCTTCGTCGTGTGCATGATCTTGCTTCTTTGGACGAAGACGATCCACACGCATCTTTCGCTTTAGCGAAAAAATTATACGACGCTGGAATCCTTTTCGCCTTCCAAAACGAAGGAGACATGGAGCGCATGGGAACAAGAAACCTACCGTTCATGGCGGGAACAGCTGTTGCGCACGGACTTCCATATGAAGAAGCGGTGAAAGCGTTAACGCTGAACGCAGCGACAATCTTAGGAATTGACAAAAAATTCGGAAGCCTTGAAGTGGGCAAGAGCGCTACACTATTCGTGTCATACGGCGATGCCTTGAATATGACCACCAACCAATTGCGTCTTGCATACATCGACGGAAGAAACATTGCGTTGAGCAACATGCAAACCGAAATGTACTTATTGTACAAGAACAAATACGATAAAGAACGAAGCAAATAAAGCCGTTTCTTTGCAGTGAATATTATCAACTATGGCACGCGTATTAACAGGCATTCAAAGCACGGGAACTCCTCATTTAGGCAATGTGTTGGGCGCAATTGCTCCGGCAATTGAAATGAGTAATCACCCTTCCAACGAAGCGTATTTATTCATTGCCAACTTCCACACACTTACTCAAATTAAGAACGCGGAAGAGATCCGAAACAACACCTACAGTGTTGCCGCAACTTGGTTGGCGTGTGGTTTCAATACAGATAAAAATGTGTTCTATCGTCAAAGCGATGTGCCTGAGGTAACAGAACTTGCTTGGTATTTGAACTGCTTCACACCGTTCCCCATGTTGGCGAATGCACACAGTTTTAAAGACCGTCAAGACCGTTTGAAAGAAGTAAACGCAGGGTTGTTTACCTATCCTGTTTTAATGGCTGCAGATATTTTGTTGTACGACGCAAACCTTGTTCCCGTAGGGAAAGATCAACTTCAACATTTAGAAATTACTCGCGACATTGCCTCTGCTTTCAATCATCAAATGGGAGAAACATTTGTATTGCCCGATTCAAAAGTGAACGAAGCAACCATGTATGTTCCAGGGACAGACGGACAAAAAATGAGTAAGAGCTACGGCAATTACATCAACATTTTTCTTCCGGAAAAAGAATTGAAAGACGTCATAAATAAGAACATTGTTACCGACGCCACGAAACTTGAAGATCCGAAAGATCCAAACGCAAATAGCATTACCGCGTTGTACGAACTTATTGCTGGCGCTAGCGAAGCGGCGGCTCTTCGTGAAAAACTTCTTGCGGGAAACTTCGGATGGGGACACGCTAAAAAAGAATTACTCGAAGCTATTCTTACGCGTTTCGAAGCCGAAAGAAAAAATTATTTCGAGTACATTTCTGACTATTCTTCGCTTGAAAACATTCTGAAACTAGGTGGAGAAAAAGCACGTATTACTGCCGCTCATACCCTTGATCGCGTTAGAAAGAATTTAGGTTATTCGGTATAGCCTTTCGTTCGTATCTTTCACTTCTAAACCAACCCAACCTTGCACTTCATCCTAGCGCCAATATATTTCATCTATAAACTTTGGATTGGTCTAGTCTTTTGGATAACCCTTATTTTTCTATACGTGCCTTTCGTTTGGGTGTATAAAAAAAGAGAGCGCCATCTAAAAGCATTCGTCTTGAAACGCTTTTGGGGTAAGCTTATTCGCAAATGTATTTTTTGTCCTATTGAGATAAGCTTTGAAGCACCTTTGCCTGAAGGCTCTTTCATTATCGCTTCTAACCACAGCAGTTACCTCGACACGGTATTTATGTACGAGGCCATCGGAAGAGATTTTCTATTTGTTGGAAAAGGTGAGTTATTAAGTTGGCCCTTGTTCTCGTTGTTTTTTCGAAAGCAAGACATTCCCATTCGCAGAGGACAAAACAAGGCAGCCTTAGTTGCTTTGGACCGTGTTGCGAAAAGTTTGCGCAACGACATGAGCGTGGCTATTTATCCGGAAGGCACCATTCCCGAAGATGCTCCGAAATTAATGCCCTTCAAGAACGGCGCTTTCAAGGTTGCCATAGAGCAGCAAAAGCCTGTTGTTCCTGTTACTTGGCACACAAACTATAAAGTTCTTTTAGACCCAGCGAAATTTTTTCAATACTCTCTTCCGCAGAAAATAAGAGTTACCGTGCATGCGCCTATTGCTACCACAGGATTAACTGCATCTGATTTATTACCTTTGCGGACGCAAGCGTTTGAAACCATTCAACGCGAATTGAATAAAACACATGAAAGTTGATGTTGCCACCGTTCGTCGCCTAGCTGAATTAAGCAAGCTCTCTTTTTCTGCAAACGAAGAAACAGAAATGGTAGATGGGTTGAACGAAATGATTGCATTTGTAGACAAGCTAAAAGAGCTCGACACTGCGAATGTTGAGCCTCTCGTGTTTATGACCGAAGAAACGAATGTCTTGCGAGAAGACGTAGTAGAGGCGCCCATTTCACAAGCTGAAGCACTCCAAAACGCACCGTCAAAAGACATGTATTACTTCCGTGTTCCTAAAGTCATTAAACAATAATTCATGCATCAGTTCAAAAAGCTTTCTATACTTATTCCTGCATATAACGAAGGAAGAACTATACACTTAATTCTCGATAGAATTGCCGAGGTTAAGTTGATGAACAACATTGAAATGGAAATTGTGATTGTGAACGATGCTTCCACAGACAACACTGTTGAGGCCATTGAATCATACATTGCTGCTCATCCTGAGAGGACATTCAACTTTTACTCGCAACCCTTCAATCAGGGCAAAGGCGCGGCTTTACACAAGGCAATCGAGATTGCAACAGGCGATTATGTTTTGGTTCAAGACGCCGATTTGGAATACGATCCTGATGAATACAACGACTTATTGAAGCCTGTTTTTAAAGACGGTGCAGACGTTGTTTACGGCTCTCGCTTCATGGGAGGAAACCCTCACCGCATTCTGTTCTTCTGGCACAGCATCGGAAACAAGCTTTTAACCTTCGCTAGCAACGCGTTTACCAATCTGAATTTAACAGACATGGAAACGTGCTACAAACTGATTCGTGCAGACATTGCGCAGAATTTATTGTTGTGTGAAAAGCGTTTCGGTTTCGAGCCAGAAATCACTGCGAAGCTTTCAAGAATTCCAAACATTCGAATTTATGAAGTTGGCATTTCATATTACGGTCGCACGTATGAAGAGGGTAAAAAGATTGGCTGGAAAGACGGCGTTCGCGCATTTTGGTGCATTGCGAAATACAATATCTGGAGTCGTCAGGCAACTAAATAATCACAGATTATTAGATGCTATAGCAAGATGACTCTGTCAAGATTGCTTTGCAAAGATTATTTCGATTTAGCAAGACGAAATCCTACATCATATATTCCTTCAACCGGATTCACACGCATGGCTTGATGAATAGACACTTTGTAGTGTCCAGAAAGCGGAAATTGCTTGCGTGATTTGTAAATAATTCGATTGTCGTATAAATCGCCAAGTCCAGATTTTCCATACCAATTTCCTTGAGCGTCTGCCATTGGACATTCTAGGGTGTCGACCGACAATTTTCCATTTGGAAATTCCATTTCAATAAATACAAATAGATTACTGAATTCGTATTGTTCCCCGTTGCGGATGTCAATAAAAAAGTCGTGTAAACTTACCGTGTCCTGAATATCGAATTCAAAATTCGCCGCTTTTTTGTTGTCCCAAACGCCGCCTTCAACAGGCATGTTACTTTCATAAACAAAATCATCGGCACATGAAGTAAGAAGAAGCGTCAGACTTAAAAAGAAAACTATTCTCATCATTCTTTTGGGCCTTGATTCGGGTTGTTTGGCTTGCCTTTGAAACGTGGGGGTCTATTCCCATTTCCAGGAGGGCGATTGCCTTCTTTCGGCTTTGGTGCTGCACCGCTCTGTGGGTTGCTCTTGTTTCCAGCGGCTGGGGCTGGTCTGTTGGCATTTCCACCCGGCTTGTTGTTGCGATTGCGATTGTTGTTGTTAGGCTTACGCTTCTTGTTGTCGAAACGAGTTAGGCTATCTTGTCCAACTACTTCAGCAAACTCAACGCTTTCAACCAATTCCTTTTCTTCAACAAATGTTTGAACTTCGCCAAGCTCTTCACCGCGCTTGTTCTTTTCAATAATGTCTTTTACCACATCCGCTGAAAGTGCAAACGGCCCGTCGCTGTGTTGTCCTTCGATTGTGTAATAAATTACTTGCTTGAAAATATCTGTTTTGAAATGCGTTGCTATTCCTTTCGGAAGTTTCAATTTCACGTGTGTTGGGGGAAGCATACGAACGGCCTCAACGTATTGATCCAATTCGTAATTCAAGCAACACTTCAACTTTCCACATTGTCCCGCTAGTTTGCCTGGATTCAATGAAAGCTGCTGATAGCGCGCTGCGCCGGTAGATACCGATCTGAAATCGGTTAGCCAAGTAGAGCAGCAAAGCTCTCTTCCGCAGGAGCCGATTCCGCCAAGACGACCCGCTTCAAGACGAAGTCCAATCTGGCGCATTTCAATGCGCACCTTGAACTCTTCAGCATACTTGCGAATGAGTTCACGGAAATCTACACGGTCATCGGCCGTGTAGTAAAATATCGCGCGGGTTTTATCGCCTTGATATTCCACATCACTAATTTTCATTTGAAGACCCAGCTCGCGCGAAATTTCGCGTGAACGAATCATAGTGCCTGTTTCTAACTGACGAGCATCTTGCCAGATATCGAAGTCTGATTGTACTGCTTTTCGAAGAACGCGTTTCAACTCATAATTGTCTTTGATTTCGCGACGATTCATTTGAACACGAACCAATTCACCCGCCAAAGAAACAATTCCCACATCGTATCCAGTTGAAGCCTCAACCGCTATTACATCGCCTTGAAACAACTCTAAACTTCCTTTTCTAAAAAAGGCTTTGCGGCCATTTTTAAAACGCGCCTCAACCACGTCAAACGGCTTTAAGCCGTCTGCCAATGGAACTCCTGACAGCCAATCGAAAACTTCCTTCTTCCCTGTGCTGCAGGTTCCGCAATTACCATTGCTTTTACAGCCGTTAGGAACGCTCCCATCATTATTTCCACAACTCGAACATCCCATGTTTTCTATTTTATATTCTCAAATATACAAATTAGCTTCCCACTATCTTCTTGATCTCGTTCAACTTGAACAAAGCTTCAACTGGGGTAAGCGTATTGATATCAATTTTTTCTACTTCTTTTTTTATCTGAACCAAGGTCGGATCGTCGAGTTGGAAAAAACTCAATTGCATTTTTTCTTCTCCTTGAACACTTCCCGGTTTTCCTTTCCCCGCAGGGGCTTCACCTCTTTTTGTTTCCAATTCATGAAGCATATCATTCGCCCGATTCACGACCGTCTTCGGCATTCCTGCCAACTGCGCCACGTGAATTCCAAAACTGTGATTGCTTCCACCTTCTTGCAACTTCCTTCTAAAAACAATTTTTCCTTTCGCCTCAGAAACCGACACATTGAAGTTTTTAATTCGCGGAAATAAATTCGTCATATCATTCAACTCGTGGTAGTGCGTTGCGAAAAGTGTCTTTGCTCTGAATTGCTCATGCTCGTGCAGATATTCGGCAATAGCCCAAGCAATAGAAACGCCGTCGTACGTGGAAGTTCCTCTTCCGATTTCATCCAGTAAAATTAAACTTCGATCACTTAAATTATTTAAAATACTGGCCGTCTCGTTCATTTCAACCATGAAGGTCGATTCTCCTGCGCTCATGTTGTCGTTCGCGCCCACACGTGTAAACACCTTGTCAACGATACCCATTCTAACGCGCTTCGCAGGCACGAAAGAGCCCATCTGTGCCATGAGTACGATCAGTGCCGTTTGACGCAAGACAGCGGACTTGCCCGACATGTTCGGACCTGTGATCATCATGATCTGCTGCGAATCTCTATCGAGCGTAATGTCGTTTGCGATGTACGGATCATTCGGCGGAAGGCGCAATTCAATAATGGCATGCCTTCCTTGTTCAATCTCTAATTTGTTCTCTTCTGTAAACTCAGGAGCGCAATATTTATTAGCTACTGCAACCGTTGCGAATGAGGCCAACGCGTCAATCTCCGCAAGGACGCGTGCATTCAACTGCATACTCACCAAATGCGGCAGTGTTTCTTCAATTAACGATTGATAAATCTGATTTTCTAAAATTGAAATCTTGTCTTCAGCACCCATAATCTTCGCTTCGTATTCCTTCAGCTCTGGGGTAATGTATCGTTCCGCTTGTGTGACCGTTTGTTTGCGAATCCACTCTGGCGGAACCTTGTCCTTGTGTGTGTTTCGCACTTCCAAATAATATCCGAAAACGTTGTTGAAGGAAATCTTCAATGATGGAATTCCTGTTCGTTCGCTTTCGCGTTCTTGCACCATTTGCAAATAATCCTTTCCAGACTTTTGCAAATTCCGCAGCTCGTCCAAATCAGCATTCACCCCTTCGGCAATAACAGAACCGCGGTTCAGGGCCAAAGGAGCTTCCGCATTTATTTTTTCAAAAATAGTATTGCACCACTCGGTAAGTGGCTTCAAAACGCTAAACAGCGCTTGTATCTCTTTGTTATTTGACTTCGACCCCAACGCTTGAATGTGCTCTGCTGTTTGCATGCCTTTCGCTAACTGAAGAAGCTCCCGCGGATTCACTCGCCCGGTGGCAATCTTCGAGGCCAACCGTTCAACATCGCCAATGGTGTTCAAATGAAGGCGCGTTTCAGCAAGAAGCTCTGCGTTCTTGACAAAACTTCCAACTACAAACTGACGCTTTTCAATTTGAGTAATATCTTTCAAAGGCATGAGCACCCAGCGTCGCAAAAGTCTTGCACCCATGGGCGTGCTGGTGTGATTGAGCGTGTAGTACAACGTTGCCGTTTCATTATAGTTCGAATGCACCAATTCTAAATTTCGAATGGTGAAACGATCTAACCAAACAAACGTGTCTTCTTCAATACGAGAGATTTTTTGAATGTGCTGCGTCTTGTGATGCTGCGTGTCTTTCAAATAATGCAACACCGTTCCGGCAGCGATGACACCCAACTTCAATTCTTCAACACCAAAACCTTTGAGCGATTTCGTGTCGAATTGCTTTTGCAAAACTTCTTTCGCGTAGTCCAATGAAAATACCCATTCGTCTATGCGAAACGTAAACCACTTCGTGTCTCCAAACGCTTCACGGAACTGCTGGTCTTCGTGCTTCTGAAAAAGCACTTCGTTCGGACGAAAGCTTTGAAGCAATTTATTAATGTGGGAAGTACTTCCTTCCGCCAAATAAAATTCACCAGTGGAAATATCTAGAAAACTAACTCCCGCTTGCTGATCGCGCATGACGACAGCGGCCAAAAATTGATTGTTCGAACTGTCGAATGTTTTCTCGTTATAACTCACTGCGGGCGTAACCAATTCAGTAACTCCGCGCTTCACAATTTTCTTGGTAAGCTTCGGATCTTCGAGCTGATCGCAAATGGCCACACGGTTTCCCGCACGAACCAACTTTGGTAAATAAGTATCTAACGAATGGTGCGGAAAACCTGCTAACTCAATGTATGCAGCTGCCCCGTTCTTTCGTTTCGTAAGCGTAATTCCTAAAATGCGTGAAGCAGCAACGGCATCTGATCCGAATGTTTCATAAAAATCGCCGACACGAAACAACAAAAGCGCATCTGGATATTGCGCCTTAATCTCATTGAATTGTTTCATGAGTGGTGTTTCCACCACCGTCGATTTTTCTTCCGTCATTTTATGCCACCTTCAATTGACTTAGTTTCGAACTTTCAAATTTATCGCGTGCATAAGCCAACGTTACTTTGAATTCTTTTTCTTCCGTTTGATTCGGAATTTCAAACATGAGATCCAACAAAATTGCTTCACAGATTGAACGTAATCCCCGTGCACCTAATTTGTATGTCATTGCTTTTTCAACAATATAATCCAACACCTGCTTATCGAAAGAAAGCTTCACACCGTCCATTTCAAACAACTTCACATACTGCTTCACCAATGCGTTTTTAGGCTCGGTAAGAATTCTTCTCAAAGCAGATTCGTCCAATGGATTTAAAAATGTTAATACCGGGAAACGACCAATTAATTCTGGAATTAATCCGAACTGTTTCAAATCGGCCGGAGCTATGTATTGCAACCATCCGCCTTGTTCTTCCACCGTAAACGCATTGCGATATCCGATGCTTGCTGTGTTCATGCGGCGCTCAATGTGCTTATCAATTCCATCAAAAGCACCTCCGCAAACGAACAAAATATTCTTGGTGTCTATTTGAATCATCTTCTGCTCCGGGTGCTTTCTTCCTCCTTGCGGCGGAACACTCACCGTAGCTCCTTCCAACAATTTCAACAACGCTTGTTGAACGCCTTCACCACTTACATCTCGAGTAATACTTGGGTTGTCGCTCTTGCGCGCAATCTTATCTATTTCATCAATGAATACAATTCCGCGTTCTGCCTTTTGCACATCGAAGTCTGCACTTTGCAAAAGTCGAGAAAGAATACTTTCCACGTCTTCACCTACATAACCGGCTTGAGTAAGCACGGTAGCATCAGCAATGCAGAACGGAACGTTTAACATTTTCGCAATGGTTTTTGCCAAAAGTGTTTTACCTGTTCCGGTTTCTCCAACCAATACAATGTTCGATTTTTCAATTTCTACTTCGTCTTCTTGCTTACCCGCAGCGTGCTGCGACAATCGCTTGTAGTGGTTGTACACTGCAACGCTCAACACCTTCTTGGCTTCGTCTTGACCAATGATGTATTCATTCAAAAAATCTCTGATCTGAATAGGCTTCATTAATTGCGAAGTGCTAAATTCTTCTTTCGGAACAACTGCTTCTTCTTTTACAATCTCGTTGGCTTGTCTCGCGCAGTCGTCGCATATGTGTCCAGAAACACCCGCAATGAGCACATTCACCTCACTCTTTTTTCTACCACAAAACGAGCAATTTATCTCTTGTTTAGCCATCTTTAATTCTTTCCAACAAAGGTAATGAAAGTCGGCTGTTTACATAGGGTCTACGTCAATAGACACGCGAACCATTTTGTATTTCTGTTGAGACGTGAGCGATTGAGAACAATCTATGAGATAACGCTTCACTTGAGGGGGTGGTAATTCTTGTGGAATTCGAATCCAAAATTGTTGAATGTAATAATTGTTCACGCGTCCAATAGCAGGCGTTTCAGGGCCTGTATAATTTCCGAATAACGATTTGAAAAACCACGTGGCAAGCTCTGCGGCTGCACCTAAGACTACACCTTGTTCTTTGTGCTTAACCGTAAGCTTTATCATTCGTGTGAAAGGCGGATACCTGAACTGCTTGCGCTCTGCCAACTCCAAAGCAAAAAATTGTCCGTACTGATTGTTTTCGATCAACGGAAAAACCCAATGTTCGGGAGCGTACGTTTGTATTAATACTCGACCTCGCTCTTCTCTTCTTCCACTTCTTCCCGCAACCTGAACCATCATCTGAAACGCACGTTCTATCGAGCGAAAATCGGGATGCTTCAACATGCGATCGGCATTCAATATTCCTACCAAATGAACATTGCTGAAGTCTAAACCTTTCGTCACCATCTGCGTTCCAATGAGCACATCGGTCTTTCCACTTTCGAATTCCGAAATTATTTTGTGGTGTGCATTCTTTCCTTTCGCAACATCCAAGTCCATGCGTGAAATGCGCAAATGCGGCAAACACTCGCCCAACTCTTCTTCGATTCTTTCCGTTCCAGCACCCAACATTTTGAAGGCGTTTGCTCCGCATGAGGGACATTGCTGAACAGGAATTTCATGATGACCGCAATAGTGACATCGCAGTTCATGATGAAATTTATGATACGTCAAACTCACGTCGCAGTTCTTACACTCGGGGGTGTAATGACACATTTCGCATTCCCACAAAGGCGTGTATCCTCGGCGGTTCTGGAATAAAATAACTTGTTTGCCCGCCTTTACAGTTGAGTCTATAGCCTCCAATAAAATGGACGAAAAAACACCTTGCATACGCTTCGCCTGAAGCTCAGAGCGAAGATTTACAAAATCTATTTTTGGTTGAACCGCATTGCCATAGCGCTCGAACATTTCAACCAGCTGATATTTTTTTTGCGATGCGTTGAAGTACGATTCCAGGGAAGGTGTCGCGCTTCCTAATACCACTTGCGTATTCGATAAAACACTTAGTTTAATTGCAGTGTCTCGCGCATGATATCGCGGTGCTGGATCCTGTTGCTTGAACGTTCCTTCGTGCTCTTCATCTACGATAATTAATCCCAGATTTTCGAACGGAAGAAACACACCTGAACGAGCACCAAGCACTATATCGAATCTATGCAATTCAGAATGCACACGATGCCATACTTCCGTGCGTTCATGGGTGCTGTAGCCACTGTGGTAAATGCCAACACGAACTCCAAAAAACCGCTGAATGCGATCAATCAAATGCGAGGTCAGTGCAATTTCAGGAACCAACAACAACACTTGTTTGCCTTGTTGAAGCTGCTCTTGCATGAGGTGCAAATACACTTCTGTTTTTCCGGAAGAGGTAACTCCGTGCAGCAACGTAATTCCAGAATGAGATTTGATTTTCTCAAATGCACTTTGTTGCAATTCACTCAGAACAGGCAGTGGAAGAAGTTCGTGATCTCCGCTCACCATGCGCAATTCAGCGCGTTCTTCAATGGCCAGTATTCCCTTCTTCACCAGTGCTGAAATGGCTGAGGCGTCGGTCTTCGATTGAATCTCTAGTTCCTTCTTCTTCACCGATTCTCCGCTGTTTCCGTCCCATTTGCTCATTTGCAAAAACGTCATCAACACTTGAATTTGCTTGTCGGCATTGCGCTTTTCCAAAGCAGAAAAGTGATGCTGTAACTGCTCATCAGTATTCCCGTTTTCTCCCAAACTAACATAAGAAACTCGCTTCGGAATGAACTTCTCTTTCACCTCTTCGAACGACGCAATAGCGTTCTTCTTCAATAGATTCTTTAATGTTGAATGAATGGAAACCTTTGGCAATGCGTGTTGTATGTCTTTAGACATAACGCCCATACCTCTGTCTTTTTCAACAATAACATCTACAACCGAACGTTCATTCGGTGTTAATTCAACAGATAAGTCTTTCGTTGTATAAACAGTCTCACTCGATAGTTTCAACCCGCTTGGAAGAGCTGCAGTCATAACTTCTCCAAGCGTGCAGGCGTAGTACTTTGAAATCCAATCCCACAATTTCATTTGTGTTTCTGAAACAACTGGAACGTCGTCTAGTACTTCTTCAAAATACTTTGCAGCATAGTCTTGCGGAACTTCTTCGTGGACACGCCAGACAATTCCTGTGTATCGCTTCGACTTGCCCAAAGGAACTACCACGCGAACCCCTTGCTGAACATGGCTCTCCCAAGATACAGGAACCCTGTAGGTAAGCACTTGCGGAAGTGCCAGCGGGACAACAACATCAACAAAAAAGGTCTTCATAGTCTATAAACAAATAGAGACACGAAGGTCGTGTCTCTACTTTTATTCGGGTTGAAATTCTTATACTTTTCTTTCTAACACTTCGTCAATCATTCCGTACTCTTTGGCTTCAGAAGCAATCATCCAGTAATCGCGATCGCTGTCTGCCCATACTTGATCATACGTCTTACCGCTGTGTGTAGCAATGATGTCGTACAATTCTTTCTTCAATTTTTGAATTTCACGAGCTGTGATTTCAATGTCTGAAGCTTGTCCGCGCGCACCACCTAAAGGTTGGTGAATCATAACACGAGAGTGCTTCAATCCGGTGCGTTTTCCTGCTTGACCTGCGCACAACAAAACAGCACCCATAGATGCGGCCATTCCTGTGCAAATGGTTGCTACGTCTGGATTAATGTATTGCATAGTATCGTAGATGCCCAGACCTGCGTATACACTTCCTCCCGGAGAGTTAATGTAAATCTGAATGTCTTTTTTAGAGTCTGTGCTTTCCAAAAACAACAACTGCGCTTGAATAATATTCGCGATATAGTCATCGATTTCAGTTCCCAAGAAAATAATTCTGTCGGCCATTAAACGAGAGAACACATCTACCTCACGAAAAGGCATGTGACGCTCTTCAATAACTGTTCTTGTCATGTTCTCTGGACCATACATGTGAGAGATCACATCGTTCACCACGGTGCTATTGATACCTAAGTGTCCAGTAGCATATTTCTTAAATTCTTTACGTTCAAACATAGAGTAATATTTGTGTCGAAGATACAGCAGTTTTCAATTGAAAACCTCGACTTCAGACGTTAGACTTTTCAACTTATTCAATACACTCGAACCGCTTGAACTTAATTCGTCCAAGCTCACACTCGTCTTCCCACATGGCAAGCGGACGGGCATATATCGATCCAAATGGGATTGATTTATAGATAACCAACGCCTCTTTTGTCTCACTGTGATTCGCTAAAGTAACAACCTCATAAACACCACCTTTGTAATGCTTCCAGCGCTCTCCTGGCATTGGGTATCTTATCGCTTTTTCCATTTTCTTCTTTTATAAAACCACTGTTCCAAAATTATCTGCTAATTGCTTGCGTACCTCATCCAATCTTTTCTTTTCCGCCAATAAAATCATGGTTTCATCTTCGTTGGATTCAACTTCCAATTGAGATTCAATGGCCTTTGATGCTATTTGTACGTGCCGCATTTTCATGCGAAATAGACAATCTTTCGCTGCCTTTCCTATGACGTACTCCTCAGATTCAGTTAGTATGCCGTGCTTCGTTTTCCAATTCTCACTTATCTGATGACGCGTGGTTAATACGTTTACCGCTTCGCTTCGCACACTCTCTTCCTCATGAGAAGTAAAATTGTGATGACTCGGCATCTGATTGTCCTTCACCAATTCCAAATACTCCTTCAGCATTTTCGAATAAACCTCGCACTGAAGCGTCATGAAGTCATGCTCAAGATTTCCAATTAAATAATCGGCAACAGATAAATGAATAACTTCTCTCTTACCTTCTTCATTCACTATTTCAATGGGCATTTCATACTCGCCATACATCAACAAAATGCGCATGAAATCTCTCTCTTGCGCCTCGGCATTCAGTGAGTCTAGACGTGGTGTGGTTTCGTCAAATGGAGTTGGGACGGGCGCTTCAGTGGTTGGGTGAACACCTCCATCTTCCGAAGAAGTTGGTTTTACCGGGCCTTTCTTTAAATTTTCTTGAAGAGATTTGTTCAACTCGAGGAAAAGAACAGACTCTCCTATGCCCATAATCTGCGAGCAATCTTGGACGAATACCGAACGCTTAATGGCGTCCGGAATCAGCGCAATACTATCCACAATTCCGCGAATTAATCCAGCTTTTTTAATGGGATCATTTCCTACTTCTTCAAGAAGCAAAGCCGTTTTATACCGAATAAAATCCTTTGCGTTTTCCTTTACGTACAGCTGAATCTCTTCGCTGCTGTGCTTTCTAGAATAACTATCCGGATCGTCTCCATCTGGAAATGTTGATACGCGAACGTTCAACCCTTCCTTCAATATCATGTCAATACCTCGGAAACTCGCTTTAATTCCAGCTTTATCTCCGTCATATAAAATCGTAATGTTCTGTGTAAATCGACGAATCAAACGAATCTGTCCTTCGGTCAAACTTGTTCCGCTACTCGCAACCACGTTCTCAACGCCCGCTTGGTGAAGCGCAATCACGTCTGTATACCCTTCAACCAAAAAACAATTGTCTTCCTTCACCATCGCATTCTTCGCGAGGTGCAGGCCGTACAAGGTGTTCGACTTGTGATAAAGGTCGCTTTCCGGGCTGTTGAAATATTTCGCAATGTCCTTCTCTGCTTTCAGTGTTCTTCCACCAAAGGCAATCACTTTTCCACTCACATTATGAATAGGGAACATCACCCTTCCACGGAAGAAGTCATACGGCGAACCGTCCTTCTCGCGGGTTAAGCCGGTCTTCAACAAATAAGTTAACGAATGCCCTGCGGACAAGGCCGCTTGAGACATCTTGTCCCATCCGTCTGGACAATAGCCCAACTGAAATTTCTTCAGCGTGTCTTCACGAAATCCGCGCGATTCGAAATAAGAAAGCCCTATGGCTCTTCCCATTTCCGAATTGTACATCTGATCTTGAAAATACTTGTTGGCGAAATCTGTAACAACAGAGAGTTGTTCGCGTTCGCTCTTTTCAGCTTTTTGTTCTTCGGTCTGACTCTCTTCTTCAATCTCAATGTTGTACCTGTTGGCCAACCAGCGTAAGGCTTCCGGGTAGGTAAGCTTCTCATGCTGCATGAGAAAATCAATCGCGTTTCCACCTTTTCCAGAACTGAAATCTTTATAAATACCTTTCGCTGGAACAACGAAAAAACTCGGCGTTTTTTCATTCACAAACGGAGAAAGACCACGATAAGAAGATCCACTTTTTTTCAAATGAACAAACTCTCCAACCACATCTTCAATAAGAATGGCCTGAAAAATTCGATCTATGGTGGAACGGGAAATCATGGGACTACCAAAGGTAGTGCTACATAACTACATTCACAATACGTTTTGGAACAACAATAATCTTTTTCGGACTTTTTCCTTCCAAATACTTCGTAGTGCTTTCGTGCGCCATAACCTGCGCCTCAACATCTGCAGCACTTAACGTCACAGGCAGCGACAAAAAGAACCTTGTTTTTCCGTTGAAAGAAACTGGATATTCGAAGTTATTGTCTTCCAAATACTTGTTCTCAGCCACAGGCCACGATTCATTCATGACTGAAGTAGAATGACCCAAGTTCTTCCAAAGCTCTTCAGCCAAGTGAGGGGCATACGGAGAAAGCAAAACAACCAAAGGCTCTAACGCCTGACGCTTGTTGCATTTCAGGTCTGTCAATTCGTTGGTCGCAATCATGCAAGCACTAACAACGGTGTTCCACGAGAAACGCTCCAGGTCTTCGGTGATCTTTTTAATGGTCTTGTGAACCACTCGCATTTCTGCCGCTGTTGCCTCTTCCGATGAAACAGAAAACGTTTCGTTTTCCATGAACAAACGATGAAAGCGACGCAAGAAATTGTGCACCCCATTAATACCTTTAGTATCCCACGGTTTACTTTGCTCAACTGGGCCTAAGAACATTTCGTAGCAACGCAAGGTGTCTGCGCCGAACTTCTCAATTAACTCATCCGGAGTTTGAACGTTGTACTTCGACTTCGACATTTTCTCAACTTCCCAACCGCAGGTGTACTCGCCGTTTTCATTCAACATGAATTCTGCGTTCGCATATTCTGGAAGCCAATTCTTAAATCCTTCAATATTCAATTTATCATTGTCAACCAATGAAATGTCTGCATACAAACGCTGTGTTTCAAACTCTTTTCTTCGTTCGAAGGAAATGAATGTGTTGCTGTCTTTAATGCGATAAACGAAGCTGCTACGACCAAGAATCATTCCTTGGTTAATCATCTTTTTAAATGGCTCGTTGAACGGAATGTATCCCAAGTCGAACAACACTTTCGTCCAAAAACGAGAATACAATAAGTGTCCGGTTGCGTGCTCGGCACCTCCCATGTATAAGTCTACTTGACCCCAATATTTTATGCGCTCTTCCGACGCAAAAACCGAATGATTATTCGGGTCCATGTAACGCAAGAAATACCAAGATGATCCTGCCCAACCTGGCATGGTGTTACACTCCATGGGCATGCCGTTTCTTTCCCAATTCGTCGCACGCGCCAACGGTGGTTCGCCTGATTCCGTAGGAAGATAGGCGTCTACGTCAGGTAATTCAGTTGGAAGTTCTTCCGTATTTATCAGGCGCGGAATTCCGTTTTCATAATAAATCGGGAAGGGCTCTCCCCAATAACGCTGACGACTAAACACCGCGTCGCGAAGTCTATAGTTCACTCTCTTTTCTCCTGCTCCTAATTCCATCAAACGTTCACACACCTCGTCAAATGCAGTGTAGTAATTCATTCCGTTTAAGAAATCTGAATTCGCTAACAGCGCATCTTTTGAGGTTTCTGCCTTCTCTGACAAATCAGATTCAGCAAAAATATTTTTTATTTCTAGGTTGAAATGCTTCGCGAAATCATAATCGCGCTGATCTCCTGCTGGAACAGCCATAACCGCTCCAGTTCCATATCCTGCAAGCACATAATCGCCAATCCAAACTGGAATTTGCTCTCCTGTCAAAGGGTGCATCGCGTAACTTCCCGTGAACACACCTGAGATTTTTTTCTCGGCCATGCGCTCGCGTTCTGTCTTCAACTTAGAGTTCGCAACATATTCCATCACAGCATCGTGCTG
This sequence comes from Flavobacteriales bacterium, assembly GCA_044371675.1. Classification (GTDB taxonomy): domain Bacteria; phylum Bacteroidota; class Bacteroidia; order Flavobacteriales_D; family Sanyastnellaceae; genus CAIZGX01. Next base: position 21,070 of record JBILTF010000008.1, on the reverse strand, counting down.
TTCCTTTGTTGTCAACACTTCCACGCTTTCATGTTCAGGAGCTAGTGTTAAAAATGACACGCCGTATAATGTATCCGGACGTGTCGTAAACACTTCAATCGTTACTTCTTTTTCTGCCTGAAAACGAACGCGTGCTCCGGAAGATTTTCCGATCCAGTTGCGTTGAATTTCTTTAATGTTATCGGGCCAATCTATCGTGTCTAAATCGGAAATCAATCGTTCCGAATAGGCCGAAATACGCATACTCCATTGACGCATTTTCTTTTGCTCAACGGCATGTCCACCGCGCTCACTCACGCCGTCTTTAATCTCGTCGTTCGCTAAAACGGTTCCCAAAGCCGGACACCAATTCACAAGAGAGTCTGCCAAATAAGCAACTCGGTAATTCATAAGCAGCGCTTCCTTTTGCGCTTCGCTCATGCTTTTCCAATCGGTGTCGGTAAATTCTCCTTCGAAATGAGCAGAGAAAATATGATCGGTTTCCAACAAATAAGTCTTCCACCAATCTTCGTCCATGTGCGCATTCACGCCGTATGAACCGTTCTCTTCAAACTTCGCAATTAACTCGGAAATAGGTCGAGTCTTGTTCGTTTCTAAATCATACCAAGCGTTCAACAACAATCCGAAAATCCATTGTGTCCACTTGTAATATTCTGGAGAGCTGGTTCTCACCTCTCTACTCCAATCGTATGAAAAGCCAATTTTATCGAGCTGCTCGCGGTAGCGCGCAATGTTTTGTTCTGTCGTTTTCGCAGGATGCTGTCCGGTTAGAATTGCGTATTGCTCTGCTGGAAGTCCGAATGAATCGTAGCCCATCGGATGCAACACATTGTATCCTTTGTGACGCATGTATCGCGCATAAATGTCAGATGCGATATAACCCAGTGGATGGCCCACGTGAAGCCCTGCCCCGCTTGGATACGGGAACATGTCCAAGACATAAAATTTCTTCTTATTCGGGTCTTCGGTTACTTTGTAAGACTCGTCATGGGCCCATTTCTTGCGCCAATTTGCTTCAATATTTCTAAAATCGTATTCCATAAATCGTGTAGAATCGTTTGCGAAGATAGGGCGCAGAATGACCTAATTCACTAACTTCGCGAAGTATGAAATACCAACGCATTCTTCTAAAATTAAGTGGTGAAGCCTTAATGGGCGACAAACAGTTCGGAATTGACAACGTACGCATCATGCAATACGCGCAAGAAATTAAAGCTGTTTGGGAACAAGGGGTTGAAGTCGCTATAGTTATTGGTGGCGGAAACATCTTCCGTGGAGTTCAAGCGGAACAAGGTGGAATGGAGCGAACGCAAGGCGATTACATGGGCATGTTAGCAACCATGATCAACAGCATGGCACTTCAAAGTGCATTAGAATCTGCACATGTTCCTACACGTTTGCAAAGCGCCATTGAAATGAAACAAATTTGCGAGCCCTTCATCAAGAGAAGAGCGGTAAGACATTTAGAAAAAAATCGTGTAGTCATTTTCGGAGCGGGAACAGGAAATCCTTTCTTCACAACAGATACAGCAGCGTCACTTCGTGCCATTGAAATTGAAGCAGATGTGGTTTTGAAAGGAACGCGCGTAGACGGCATCTACACTGCAGATCCAGAGAAAGATCCTACCGCTACAAAGTATGAAACCGTTACTTTCAACGAAGTATATGAAAAAGGATTGAATGTTATGGATATGACCGCATTCACTCTTTGCAACGAAAATAAATTGCCTATTATCATTTTCGATATGAACAAGGAGGGTAACCTTCTGAATTTAGTTTCTGGCGAAAACATTGGAACCAAAGTAGAATTTTAAAGCATAACAAGAGTATGTCTGAAGAAGTTAAAATGGCACTCGACGAGGCCGCTGATTCAATGAGTAAAACCATTACTCACCTAGAAAACGAATTGAATAAAGTGCGCGCTGGTAAAGCAAGCCCTGTTATGTTAGATGGCGTGCGCGTAGACTACTACGGCACCATGACGCCGTTAAAAAACGTGGCTAACGTTACCACTCCAGATGCGCGAACACTCAATGTTCAGCCCTGGGAAAAAGGCATGTTAACCGCCATCTCGAAAGGAATTATGGAAGCAAACCTTGGTTTGAATCCGCAGAACAACGGCGATGTAATTATGATTGCTGTTCCTATGCTTACTGAAGAACGTCGTCGCGATTTGTCGAAGCGCGCACATTCAGAAGGTGAGAACGCTCGTGTTGGAATTCGCACGGCTCGCAAAGAGGCGTTAGATTTCATTAAGCAAGCTCAGAAAGACGGACTTCCTGAAGACGAAGCGAAAACTGGTGAATCAAAAGTTCAAGAACTTACAGACAAGTTCAACAAAAAAGTAGACGAAGTCTTAGCCGCGAAAGACAAAGATATTATGTCCATCTAAACCCAAGCATGTGGTAAAGATTGGTGATATCGAACTTCCTGAATTTCCGTTGCTGCTCGCTCCCATGGAAGATGTGAGCGATCCGCCTTTCCGCATGGTCTGCAAAGAACAGGGGGTGGATTTAATGTACACTGAATTTATCAGTAGCGAAGGACTTATTCGCGATGCAGTAAAAAGTAGAATGAAGCTCGATATTTTCGAGTATGAACGGCCTATTGGTGTTCAAATATTTGGAAGTGAAATTGAGTCTATGGTGAAATGCGCCGAAATAATCGAATCGGTGAACCCTAACTTATTAGACATTAATTACGGATGTCCCGTTTCTAAAGTAACCTGCAAGGGCGCCGGGGCAGGCATTCTGCAGAATATTCCGAAAATGGTCGCTATGACAAAAGCGGTTGTAAACGCCACCACACTTCCCGTTACCGTTAAAACACGTTTAGGATGGGATGAAGGTTCAAAGAACATTGAAGAGGTTGCTGAAAGACTTCAAGACATCGGTATTCAAGCCCTAACGGTTCACGGAAGAACGCGAGTGCAGATGTACAAGGGTGAGGCCAACTGGGAGCTTATTGCGAAGATTAAAGAGAACCCTCGCATTCATATTCCCATCTTCGGTAACGGTGATATCGACTCTCCTGAAAAAGCGTGGGAATACAAAAACAAATACGGGGTAGACGGAATCATGGTTGGCCGAGCAAGTATCGGATACCCTTGGATATTCCGCGAAATAAAGCACTACTTCAAAACACAAGAATTGCTTCCGCCACCAACCATTGCTGAACGGGTTGAAGCATGTAAGAGTCATTTCGAATTTTCCCTTCGTTGGAAAGGAGAGAAATTAGGTGTGCTCGAAATGAGACGTCACTACACCAATTATTTCAAAGGAATTCCAAACTTCAAACCTTATCGAATGGAATTGGTAACCTCTATGGACATCGATTTTATTCGGAGAAAATTAGATGACATCACTCAGTTTGAAATCTAAATTCAGGATTAACTTTGCAACATCTAGAATAATCTATACTTGTTCAGATGACAAAACTACACAACACCGAAGACAAGCGCGTCCTGCGCCAACGTATGCTCGCAGACAGCACTCCGCGAACAACAGTATCATTTTACAAATACCATCAGATTGAAGATTCACAAGGCTTTCGCGACGGGCTTTTCGCACGTTGGAACGACCTTGGGGTTCTCGGCAGAACCTACATTGCATCTGAAGGAATTAATGCGCAGATTTCTGTTCCAACAGAAAATTTCGAGGCTTTTGTAAAGGATCTTTTCACAATCGATTTCCTAAATGGTATTCGTCTGAACACCGCAGTAGACGAAGGAAAATCGTTCTATGCATTAAAGGTAAAACTTCGCAATAAAATCGTTGCAGACGGCATTGAAGATCCCAATTTCGATCCGTCGAACACCGGAAAATACTTGAACGCAGATGAGTGGAATCAACAACTCTCGGATCCAAATACCGTAGTTGTAGACATGCGTAATCACTACGAAAGTGAAGTGGGGCATTTCGAGGGCGCAATTTGTCCGGACGTTGACACCTTCCGGGAGGAGCTGCACATTGTTGAAGATATTCTTCAAAACGACAAAGACAAGAAGGTGCTCATGTATTGCACTGGCGGAATTCGTTGTGAAAAAGCTTCGGCTTACATGAAACACAAGGGGTTCGAAAATGTCTATCACCTCGAAGGGGGAATCATTAAATACGCTCGCGACGCCAAAGCAAATAACCTAGATATTAAATTCAAAGGGGTGAATTTTGTATTCGATGAACGCCTTGCGGAAAGAATCTCTGATGACATTATCGCAACTTGCCACCAGTGCGGAGATCCCTTCGATCATCATACGAATTGTTTGAACTTGGGTTGTCACATTCTATTCATTCAGTGCAACTCATGCAAAGAGAAATACGAGAATTGCTGCTCTGAAGAGTGTCAAAACATTACTCATTTAAGTGAAGAAGAGCAAAAAGAACTACGTAAGAAAACGCCTGTAATCCGCAACGTATATAAGAAGGGTCGCATGCCTAAGCTCACGAAATAATCATTTCTTGCGTGCATGCTCAAAAATGTTATATTCGCAAAACGTAAAAAACCCCAAAGCGTTAATACTATGTACTGGACTTTAGAATTGGCCTCATATCTCGAAGACGCACCTTGGCCTGCAACAAGAGAAGAATTAATCGATTATGCAATGCGTGCCGGAGCGCCATTGGAAGTTGTTGAAAACCTTCAACAATTAGAGGACGAAGAAGAGGTATTTGAAAGCATTGAAGACATTTGGCCTGACTACCCTACAAAAGAAGATTTCTTCTTCAACGAAGACGAATATTAATTTCTCCTTCTTAGACGCTTTCCATGCCCACAGCTGAGGAACAAAAACAACTGAGGTACGACCTCGCATACTTGCGCATGGCCAAAGAATGGGCTAAACTTTCGCATTGTAACCGCAAACAAGTGGCAGCGCTTCTTGTGAAAAATGGCGTTATTATTTCAGACGGATACAACGGCACTCCAAGCGGTTTTCCAAATGCCTGTGAAAACGATTTAGGAGAAACTCATTGGTATGTCCTACACGCCGAGGCCAATGCTATTCTAAAAGTAGCGAAGTCTACAAACAATGCCCACGGCTCAACATTATACATAACACTCAGCCCTTGTAAGGATTGCTGTAAGCTTATTCTTCAGTCGGGAATTACCCGCATGGTCTACTTAAACGCTTACAAAGACACGACTGCGATAGATTTTTTAAGAAATTCTGGGGTAGAAGTTGTTCAACGAGAATTGCCAGAATAAGCGTTATCTTTTCCACTTCGAAACAAAAGCATGTCTGAAGAAATACAAAACGAAAAATCAGGTAAGTCGCCACTACAGCCACTGTACTATTCTTTTGTATTAATAGCTGGAATTTTAATTGGAACTCTTCTTGCCGATAAAAACCTGCTTACCATAAAAACAGGGAAAGAAGACAATCCGAATAAACTCGTTAGTCTTATTGATTTCATTGAAGACAACTACGTAGACAGCGTAGACAAAAAGAAAATCATCGACGACGCAATCGCGTCTATCCTTAAAAATTTAGATCCTCACAGCTACTACTTAAACCCTGAAGAATACGCCAGGGCAAAAGAAGAAATGTCTGGCTCGTATGAAGGGGTTGGTATTGAATTCTTAATTCTTCGCGATTCGCTTATGGTGAATCGTGTCGTTCCGTTCGGACCAAGCTTCCGTGCTGGAATTCAGTCAGGCGATCGAATTGTTCAAGTAGATGGAAAAGATATTTCCGGTAAATCATTGAACAACGACGGTGTTATGAGAATGCTGAAAGGCGAGGCTGGAAGCGCTGTTAACATTGGTGTTCTTCGAAAAAAAGAATATGTTAATTTCAATGTGGAAAGAGGTTCTTTACCTCTACCTAGCGTGCCTTCTTTCTATAAAGTAGAAGACGGTCTTGGGTACATTAAAATTGATCGATTCGCAAAAACGACCTACGACGAATTTCTAACTGCAGGAAATGCACTTAGAAACCAAGGGTGCATGAAATTCATTCTAGACCTACGTGGAAACGGTGGTGGGTTGCTCGATCAGGCTACCAGCATTGCCGAAGAGTTCTTAGAAAAAGACCGCTTAATGGTTTATACCGCGGGGACTCACTCTGGAAGAAACGATTACAACACTCTGAAGCGTGGTGCTTTCGCAGATGTTCAAGTAACAATTCTTATCGACGAGTACAGCGCTTCGGCCAGTGAAATCGTGGCCGGTGCACTGCAAGATTGGGATCGTGCAATTGTTGTTGGCCGACGCTCTTTCGGTAAGGGTTTGGTTCAAAGTGAAATTGAATTGCCAGACAAAAGCGCACTTCGATTAACAACCGCCCGCTATTATACCCCAACAGGAAGATGCATTCAAAAGCCATACGGCGATTCTTCAAAATACTTCAACGAAACGCATCAACGCTGGTCAAGCGGAGAATTATTCAATCAAGACAAAATCACGCATGTTGATTCATTAAAGTTCTACACCCCTTCTGGAAGAGTGGTATACGGAGGAGGAGGAATTACTCCGGATATATTTATTCCTTTCGACTCAACATCAACGTCTTTTGCGTTAATCGACATTATTAACTTCGGAATTCTTCGTCATTTATGTTTCGATTATGTCGATCAAAATAGATCACAACTTTCAAACTGGAAGTCCTTCGATTTATATCAAAAAAATTATAAAACAGACGAGGCGTTGCTCGAGAAAACACTTCAGTCTGCGAAGGACAATAACATCTTATACACCAAAGCAGAAGTTGCAAAACTGAAGACACAATGTTCTCTTCGATTTAAAGCTCAAATCGCACGCGCGTTGTTCGATGAAAACGCAATGATTCGCATTATGAATGCGGAAGACCATGAGTTAATTAAGGCTGTGGAGATTTCTAAAAACTACAACTCTTACTTCTACCATAACTAATGGATACGCTTTCCAAACAGGAACGCCTCTATAAAAAGAAATCAATAGAGTCGCTTTACGCTCAAGGAAAAAGCATTAAAACTCCTGCAATCATTTGCTTGTACCACCCCTCTGAAGAAGTTTCTGAATTTCCTGTACAAGCCCTGTTCACTGCGCCAAAGCGCCGATTCGCAAGAGCACATGACAGAAATAGAATAAAGCGACTCATAAAAGAGGTTTATCGAAAAGAAAAACAACCCCTTTATGATCACCTCAACAACATGGGTGAAAAATTATCGTTAGCCTTTATCTTTACAGGAAACCGCATTCCAGATTATGATTATGTGGAACAAAAAGTTAAGTACCTCATCAAACAACTTATTTCTGTTACGAACCAAGAGCATTCAACCCATGAAAATACTTAAGCCTTCTCTACTTTTTTTACTGCTCTCTTTTTCTTGTTTTTCTTCTTCTGCGCAGCCAAACCAAACGACCAATTACTTTGAGGTTGTAAAAAACCTCGAGATTTTCACTGATGTTTTCAGACAGTTAGATCAACTGTATGTTGAAGAGTCTACACCGGGAAACCTTGTCAATACAGCTCTTTCAGGCATGTTGGCCTCTTTAGATCCCTACACTGTTTATTATCCTGAATCTAAAATAGAAGACGCTATGTACCTTCAAACAGGAAGATATGGAGGTGTTGGTGCGCGTGTAGATTTAGTAAATGGAAGAAACACTGTTCTTGAAGTTTTCGAGTCGTTTCCTGCCTACAAATCTGGATTGCGAGCTGGTGATATTATTACACATATTAACGGAAAATCTATCGATGGAATTAATCTCGACAACCTTGAAAATGGATTAACAGGAGCGCCTGGAAGCGTTGTTAATTTAACTGTTATTCAACTTGGGAAATCCTCTTCCTTAGAATTGTCTGTAACACGCGAAAGTATTAAAACCCCTGACGTTCCTCACTTTCAATTGCTCGAAAACAATGTGGGCTACATAAAACTCGACGAGTTCACACAAACCGCATCTGAAGATGTAAAAACCAGTTTCAATGATTTGAAGGGGAAAGGCATGAATAAACTCATCTTAGATCTTCGTGGAAATGGCGGGGGCTTGTTGAATGAGGCTGTGAAAATTGTCAACTTCTTCGTCCCTAAAGGAACAGAAATCACACGAACAATGGGAAAAGTAGAGTCTTGGAAGCATGTGTACATTGCTCAATACGACCCCCTAGATTTAACAATCCCTTTGATTGTTTTAGTAGATGAAATGTCGGCGTCCTCTTCCGAGATTGTGAGCGGCGGATTACAGGACTTAGATCGCGCGGTAATTGTGGGTGTTCCCTCGTTTGGAAAAGGGTTGGTTCAACAGACGCTTGATTTGTCATACAACGCTAAAATGAAAGTTACAGTAGCCAAATACTACACGCCCAGCGGCAGGTGCATTCAGAAGCTTGATTATGGCAACAAGACAGATGGACACGCCACACAAATAGACACGACTAAAATCAGAACATTCTACACCACGAGCGGTAGACCGGTCAAAGACGGGAGTGGTGTTTATCCAGACGTTATTATGTCGCCAAACGCTTCTAAAGAAATCCTTTCACAACTTCAAAGGAATTTCGCCTATTTCAGATTTGGTGTTGAGTTCAAGAAAACACATGAATCTATCGACTCCGCAGGAAGCTTTGCTATTTCATCAAAAGACTATACCGACTTTGTGCAATTCGCAAAAGTAAACGCGAAAGATTTTGTTCCAACGTGGTACGATCACATCGAAAAACTTGAGAAAGAATTATCTAATCAAAGCGTCGTAAATCCTGCGCTAAAAGAACAACTCAGTAACTTACAAAACGGAATAGCCGAGGCTTTCGAGAGTTCGTTGCTCCAACTTCAAAATGAAATCACTCCAAAAATTGAAGCCAAAATTGTTGAGATATATTACTTCCGTTCAGCAGCTATTGAACAATCGTTAACCAACGATCCTTTAATTCGTGCTTCACAAGAAGTGTTTGAAAAAAACTATTCGTCCATTCTTGCGGGACCCACAAACAGAGAAAATAAATAAGGCGTGCTGAAATTCTTCAGTCTTCCCAAAACTCAACTCGCGGCTCTAGCAGTTTGGGCGTTTATGCTTCCCTTGTGGAACCTCGGAATGTCTTTGGCTATGTTTTTCTTACTATTCGTTGCAATAGCCGCTGCAATTCAAAACAAGAAATTCGTTTTTTTTCCAGTCCTCAGAAACCCCATATACCTTAGCTTCCTTGTTGTATGGCTCTTGATTTTACTTGGTGTTTTTCGTGGGGGCGAAAACAACCTGATATGGAAGGAAATTAAAACACTTCTTCCTTTGGTCCTCGCTCCCCTCTTCTTACAAAATCTTAATCCTCTCTCGAAATCAGAAAAATCTGTTATTTGGAAAGTGTTTTTCTCTTCCGTCGCCATTTCCGCATTCGTCTGCGTAGTATACGCGGCGGTCAAATACCCCCTTCCTGAGCCCCGCAGTGCTTCTTTGTTTATATCTCACATCAGGTTTAGTTTAATGGCTGTATTGGCGCTTATTGGCGCCTGGGGGCTGCCTAATGTTGTTTCTCTTCAGTTTAAAATTGTTTTTTCCGTCATTGTTTTCTTGTTTTTCTTTTTTGTTGGAACGCTCACCGGTTGGGGTTTCTTAATACTTCTAATCGTTTTGCTCTTTGCTTCAAAATCCAAACGCAACACTATTGTTGTTCTCGGTTCAACATTCATTGCGGCTGGAATTCTCTTCTACTTTCTTGTCAACTCCGCTCCATGCAATTCAATTCAAAATGAATTGACCCAATCTTCAAAGGGTGAAAAATACATTCATGAGTCTTCTAATTTTCAAACCGAAAATAAAAATAAGATTTTTATAAATATTGCACCTCTCGAGCTAGACAGCGCGTGGTTAGTAAGAACAGGCCGATCAATGTCAGAAAAAGACGCAAGGGGCCAACTTGTTCAAACAACACTTATTCGCTATTTAGCAAGCAAAGGATTGCCGAAAGACGCGATTGGAATTCAACAATTAACAGACCGTGATATCTTGAATATTCAGGCGGGTTACACCAATTGCAATGAACCCCAATGGAACGCTTTAGAAAAGCGATGGCACCAAATTGTTTTCGAATATCAAACCTTTAAAAGTGGAGAAAACCCTAGTGGACACTCTGTTTTCCAACGGTTGGAATACTACAAAGCAGCCAAATTCATTTTACAGCAAAACCTTCTTTTCGGGGTTGGACAAGGAAATGTGAAACAGGCTTATCGCGAGGCCTACACACAAACTTCCCCTAGCCTCGATGAAAAAGTACAGCACGCGGTGCACAATCAATTCTTATCGTACTGGATTGCCGCCGGTATTTTAGCTTCGCTCAGCTTCTTGTTGTATTTCTTTTTTATGTGGAAACAAGCAAGACGAAATAAAATCGCCTTGGCTTTTGTTATACTCGCTTTCTTATCTTGTCTTACGGAAGATACTCTTACAACACAGCCGGGAGTGGCGTTCTTCGCGTTTTTCAGCACGTTCTTCTTCTTCCTTCCGAAAAAAGAAAATTAGTCTTTCATTTGAATGCGTGTTGGTGCATTTGCAACTTCCCATGCGGTAGAAAATACCAATTGAGCAATGCTACACATCTTGTCGTAAAGAATTTTTTCAGGGTCATCGCCTGGTTTGTGATAATCTTCATGAACCCCACTGAAATAAAAGATAACAGGGATATTGTTCTTTGCGAAATTGTAGTGATCTGAGCGATAGTAAAACTGGTTAGGATCGTCTTCCGAATTGAAGGTGTAGTCTAACACCAAATTAGACGTTTGCTTGTTCACCTTTTCAGAAATGTTGTGTAAGTCCATGCTTAAGCGATCGCTTCCAATTAGGTAAACGTATTTCTCATTGTCTTTGTGAGCTTCGTCTACACGGCCAATCATGTCAATATTCAAGTCACAAACTGTGTTTGCAAGCGGATAAACCGGATGTCTTGTGTAGTAATCACTTCCAAACAACCCTTTCTCTTCACCACTTACGTGAAGAACAAGAATGCTACGCTTTGGACCGTTTCCGTCTTTCTTTGCCTGTATAAACGCCTGTGCAATTTCCATAGCAGAAACGGTTCCTGAACCATCATCATCCGCACCGTTGTTAATCTCTCCGTTTACAATCCCAATGTGATCATAATGAGCAGACACAACAACAATTTCACTCTTCTGTGTTTCGTCACTTCCTTCAATGAAGGCCAATACATTTTCGCTGGAAACCATTTCGTCTGTAACATTCATATTTAGTGACACCTCTGTATATATGACATTTAAACTTAGGTGATGTCTCGAATGAGGTAGTTTTTTTCCCTTCTTACCAAACTTACCAAGATTGTTTGTGAGGTCGAGGTTAAACCACTCATTTGCCGATTTTTCATTCGTGAAAATCAATGGGATTCCTGTCGCAACACCTTCATCCATATCTTCAATTAACTCCATCTTGTCAGACTCCAACCAAAACTTAATACGTGGTAAGAATGTTGCGTAATCTCTTCGAATCACAACAATAGCCTTCGCTCCTTGTTGTTGTGCCAACGCTACTTTCAAGCCCGGATCATAAGACCAATCGCTTAGCTGCTCTGCTTCTCCAGAAATAAGTGATTTACCCTTTTTGTTTTTTGGTTCACCATCCATCACAACAACCAGCGCGTCCTTTACATCCAAATCTTGATAGTCATTGTAACGCCCCTCTGATATTCCGTAACCCGCAAAAACAATTTTTTTAAATGTCTTTGTTCCTTCTAAACCCTCTGCGTCCAAAGAGAAAATATCTTTAGAACTCTCGTAATTCTTACCATTTACAACAAGGACAGTAGAGGTTAGTTTTCGTTTTCTTAAAGGAAAACTTTGCTGCTGAACACCTGTTTTAGAGCCTTTTTCTAAACCTAAAGATTCATAGTAGTTTTCAAGATATACCGCCGCTTTTTTTTGCCCGGGTTTGCTCGTTTCTCTTCCTTCAAAATCATCTGCCGCTAAAATGAATAGCTGTTCTTTAAGCTCCTTTACCGTAATGGTATTCATATAAAACTCACGCTTATCGAATTCATCTTTTACCCCTTGTCCCTGGGCATTCAGGCTTACAATTGCAAGTAATAACCCTATTAATCTTTTCATCTTACAAATCAATTTTTTCTACTCTTTTAGCGTGTCTACCGCCTTCAAAAGGGGTGTTGAAAAAAGCTCTAACCATCGCTTGGGCCACTTCGAACGATACAAATCTCGCGGGGATAGATAGTATATTTGCATCGTTATGCTGACGGGCAAGAATTGCAATTTCTTCCGTCCAACACAATGCAGCTCTTACACCAGTGTGTTTGTTAGCCGCAATACTTACCCCGTTCGCAGAACCACAAAGCAATATTCCACGTGAATCGTTATTTATACCTTCTGCCACAGCGTGCGCATAATCTGCGTAGTCACAACTATCCGCCGACGGACAACCTTTATCTTCTATTTGTACGGAAGGAAATTCAGCAGCCATCCATTGTTTCAAGGCTTCTTTCATTTCGAAACCTGCGTGATCAGAACCTATATAAAGCTTCATATAATATTAGTTTAATACAAACTTATTCTCTTCTTTCCTGTTTCAAATACCAATGTGAATGGAAAGTATACTCTTTTAACAACTTGCTGTTTTTTGTGTTTCTAACGTGTGAATAACTGTTCACAACATAATTTTTGTTTTCATGTTATTTATACGCTTATACAAAAACAATTCATCACAAAATTTTCTTCTCACTTTTTTGATTTTGTTATAAACGAAATTCATCAACATAAAAATAGGTTTTACACTATATAGATTATCAACAATCAGTTCTTTCAACACAATTGTTGAATCATTACAAATTCATTCAATATCATAGATTTAACTCTATTCACACTGTTAAGAACATGTTACTTCAATGATAATAATAACAATTCCTAAGAATGTAAAACAAACTTACTGACGGTATTAACAGCCCTATTACTATTACTATTTTATTTTATAAAGAATATAATTAGATAGTAAGTGTTGGTGAAAACAAAGTTAAGCTCAGATTGGTTTTGAATTAGAATTCATAACGACCTTTGAAAAATGAAACTACACGGAATATTAATCACTTTGCTTTTAGTTTTTCAGCTCTCGCTGTTTGCTCAAAAAGAGTTCAAGGTATTTTATTATCCGAACGGAAAAAAAAGTAGTGAGGGATTTTTGGTTGAAGGAAAACCAGACGGTTATTGGAAGAATTATTTTGATACAGGAGTACTGAAATCTGAGGGAAATAGAAAATATTTTCAGCTAGATTCTACGTGGAAGTTTTATAGGTTAGATGCAAGTTTGCAACAATCGATAGAGTACAAGGCAAATGTTAAATATGGCGAAGAAAGTTATTACGATTCTTTAGGAAGAAAAGAACGAATGATTAGTTACATCAGCGATATTAAGTCAGGCCCTGCTGCAGAATATTATTCTTCAGGAAAACAAAGAACAACGTTCAACTATTTAAACAATCAGATAGAAGGAAAGTATTTTGAGTACGCGGAAGATGGAAGAATTATAACACGAAGAACATACAAGAACGGATTAATTTATTCAGAGGAGAAAATAAATAGGTTTAATAAAAATGGTCAACGTGTTGGATTGTGGATAGATCTGCGAGAGAATGGTAAACTGAAAGAAGAAGGAAATTACTTATCTGGATTGAAAGAAGGAACATTTAAGGTATATAACAAGCAAGGAGAGTTTTTGAAATTTGAATTCTATGAGTTGGGTGTTTTGAAAGAGAATAAAGAAGAAACAGAATTTGTTAAAATAGAAAAGTTTTACGATGAAAAAGGAAGGGTGATTGAGCTTGGAGGAACAAAAAACGGACTGAAACACGGCACTTTCCAAACGTTGGATTCCACGGGAAACATAATTTTTTCGAGACTTTATCTGAATGATTTGAAACAGTCAGAGGGAAAGTATGATACGCTGAATAGGGAAATTGGAGAGTGGAAATATTTTTTCCCGAACGGTTCTTTGAGGTCAAGCGGGTCGTATTCGAACGGTAAAAAAACGAGCGATTGGAAGTATTACTTTGAGAATGGTAAGTTGGAGCAAGCTGGAAAATATGACAACAACCTCATCTCAGGTAAATGGGTGTGGTATTATCCAAATGGAATTGTTCTTCGTGAGGAGTATTACAGGAAGGGAAAATTAGATGGACATTACGTGGAAAATGACAGCTTAGGAAAAGTTGTTTTAGAAGGAGATTATGCAGACGGTTTGAAGCAAGGAAAATGGTTTCGCTTTATTAATGATCACAAGGAAGAAGGAGAGTATATAGACGGTGAGAGGAATAGTGTTTGGACATTCACTCACTCCAATGGAAATAAAATGTTTGAAGGAAAGTTCGAACTAGGGGTTGCGGTGGGCAGACACGATTATTTTTATTCCAACGGGAAACAAGAAATGCACGGGAGTTATGTGGGTGGTGAGTTAGATGGAGATTGGATGTATTTCGATGAAGATGGTAATTATATTAATACTGTTACCTACTCTGCGGGAAAATTGTTTAAGGTCGATGGTATTAAACTGAAAGAAAGGAAGTAGCTTTTTTCACATGAAATTATCTACCAAGGTGAATCAATAGAATCGAAACATCAGAAGGATTAACCCCACTAATTCTGCTTGCTTGTCCTACTGTAGCTGGTCTGATCTTCGTGAGCTTCTGTCGTGCTTCAATACTCATAGAAGTTAGTTTGAGATAATCGAACTCAGGAGAGAGTTGGATATGATCTAACCGAGTAAGTTTATCTGCCATATCCCGCTCTCGCTGCAAATAACCCGCGTATTTTACACTTATTTCCACCGCGGCAAGAACTTCCCCCTTGTTCTCTGTTAATGTTGAAATTTCAGCCTGTAAATCAGTATTGACCGAAATAATATCATCTAAGCTTACTTGCGGTCTAGTAAGCAAGGTGATAAGCTTGAGTTTTTGGTCAATAACAGCGCTTCCTTTTGCAATAAGCAGCTCGTTTATCTCTTCAGGGGAAGTGGAAGTTTTTTCAACACACTTCATTAAAGATTTTATATCTACCCTTTTCTTTTCAAGCAATTCCATACGATTATTAGAGGCAAGACCAATAGCGTGCGAAAGAGGGGTTAATCTCTCATCAGCATTGTCTTGTCGCAATAATGTTCTGTATTCAGCGCGACTCGTAAACATGCGATAAGGCTCGTCGGTGCTTTTTGTAATTAAATCATCTATCAAAACACCGATATAAGCCTCGTCGCGGCGAAGAACAAACGGTCCCTTTTCTTGAACAAACAGACCCGCGTTTATCCCCGCAACTATTCCTTGTCCAGCCGCCTCCTCGTATCCGGTGGTTCCGTTGATTTGCCCCGCAAAGAACAACCCCGAAACATCCTTGCTTTCAAGCGAGGGTTTCAGCTGATCTGGTGGAAAATAATCGTATTCAATCGCGTATCCTGGACGAAACATTTTTGCATTTTCAAATCCGGGAATTAGGTTTAGGGCTTTTTGTTGCACCTCTTCAGGAAGGCTTGTTGAGAATCCGTTTAAGTATATTTCCACAGTCTTCCACCCCTCAGGTTCTACAAACAATTGGTGCGAATCCTTATCAGCAAAGCGTGTAATTTTATCTTCAATTGAAGGGCAATACCTCGGGCCTGTTCCGGTAATTCGCCCTGTAAACATGGGACTTTGCTCAAACCCCGTCGCAAGAACTTCATGCACAAGGCTGTTGGTATGTGTGATCCAACAACATCTTTGTTTGGTAATTTTAGGTTGGTGGGCGAACGAAAATCGCTGTGGATTTTCATCGCCTTCTTGAACCTCCATTTTAGAATAATCAAGCGACCTTCCATCAATTCTTGGGGGTGTTCCGGTTTTCATTCTTCCTGCTCTGAAACCCAATGAAACCAACTGTTCTGTAATTCCATGCGACGCCTTCTCGCCGATTCTTCCACCACCAAATTGCTTCTCTCCAATATGTATAACACCGTTTAGAAAAGTGCCACTTGTAATCACAACAGCATCACAAAAGAAAATCATACCAAGAGCGGTTTTTACACCCTTCACCCGGTTGTTTTCTATGATAATTTCATTCACGGAGTCTTGCCAAAAATCGACTCCTGGGGTTTGTTCCAAGGCGTTCCGCCATTCTTCAGCGAAGAGCATACGATCGTTCTGTGTGCGCGGACTCCACATAGCTGGACCCTTACTCAAATTAAGCATCCGGTACTGTATGGCAGAAAGGTCTGAGACAATACCACTATAACCACCAAGCGCATCTATCTCCCTGACTATTTGACCTTTAGCTACACCACCCATGGCTGGATTGCAGGACATTTGCCCAATTTTATTCATATCCATGGTGATTAATAATACACTGTTTTTAAGATTAGCCGCCGCCGCCGCCGCCTCATTTCCGGCATGCCCAGCACCAATTACTATAACATTATAATGTTTATTCATTTTTTGAGTGTTTCACGTGAAACGTAATTTCAACACATTTAAAGTACTTTTATAACAAGGCGAATTTAGTAAAAAATAATGACATACACAAGTCTTCATTTCGAGTCATTTCAATTTTATTTTCTTCCTCTTTATCTTGAAAACCAATGAGATGAAGAACTCCGTGAGAAAGAACGCGGAGGAGTTCAGTGTTATAGTCAACCCGATGAGAAGCAGCATTTTCGAGAACCCTCTCCACACTAATAAAAATATCTCCAGAGATAACCTCACCTTCAGAATAATCAAACGTGATAATGTCTGTGTAATAATCGTGTTGGAGGAAATTCTGGTTAACCTCAAGTATTTTCTCGTCGGAACAGAACACAAATGCCAATTCACCTACTGTTTTACCGTGATTAGAGACGAATTCTTTAATCCAGGCCTTCAAAAGTCGTTTTGAAGGTGTTTTATTATTCACACTTTCGTTGTGGAATGAAATACTATTCATAGACGCGAAAATGCCCTCGTTTTTCAGTCACAACACATGATATTTCTAAACTTGACGAACAAAGCGTGGTTAACAATTCAAAAACTTTCAGAAGATCCCAACCTTTTTGTGCTGCAATTTTGAAAGACATTAAACGAACTATGAGAAAGATTCAATTGATTTTATCGCTGGCGGTGCTAGTGGCTGTCGGTTTTGCGGGCTGTGTCCCTCAACGAAAATTCGCTGAAGTAAAGTCAGCAAAAGAGGTTGCTGATAATGAGAACATGGAATTGCAGAAGCGGCTCGACAACGCGAGCGCCACAGCTAAGGAGCGGGGGACAACAATAGAAACCCTAATGAAATCTGTAAATAAATTGAACGAGGACACCACGCTTTATGGTAAGGAATATCGCCGCTTGCGAGTGATGTACGACAAAGTGAATGATTTGAATAACGAATTATTATCGAAAAACGAAAAGCTTTACAACAACTCACTGGAAGAAAACAAAAAGCTTCTACGCGATTTAGAGCTTGCAAAAGAAGCGCTTCAGATAAAAGAAGACTCTTTGTACAAATTAGAAAAATCGGTGAAGGAAAAACAAGCCGCGCTGTTAAAAGCACAGAAGGATTTGTTTGAAAGAGAGGTAAAAATAAAAGAGCTAGACTCACTTCTACAGGCGCAACGAAGCGCCAGTGAATTGTTAAGAGCCAAGCTGGAAGCGGCATTAATGAATTACAAAAACAAAGGAATTACAGTGCGCGAAGAAAATGGTAAAGTGTACGTAAGCATGGAAGCACAGCTATTATTTCCTTCAGGAAAAACAGATATTAATCCAGATGGAAAGTCTGCAATTATTCAACTCGCAAAAATTATTCAAGATGAGAAAGAGTTGAATATTATTGTTGAGGGACATACAGATAGTGACAAGATTAGTTCGGGCGGATCAATTCCGAAAGACAACTGGGAGCTGAGCGTCTTGCGTTCAACGGAAGTCATAAAATTAATTACACAAAACAGCAGTATAGACCCCGCGCAATTAGCAGCATCAGGAAGAAGCGAATACCACCCATTGGACCTAAGCGACAAGGCAAGAAACAGAAGAATTGAAATTATTCTAGAGCCTAATTTGAAAGAGCTTTACAAAATCATAAAGTAAGATATTCTCGAAAAATAGAAAATGGGCTTCGGCCCTTTTTTTGTTCCAATAAGGAACCCAATCCACTCATTTTATGTAAGTAAGGTGATTATTAACGGGAAATTGTTGAAATGTTAATTTGAACAGAGGAATATCAACCCAACTTCGGCTTAAGTTTGATTAAATCAAATATTTTTATTATGAAAAAAATCTTATTGTTTTGCGCTTCAATAGCGCTCGTGGGCACAATGAATGCTCAGTTAACATCTAAGAAAGGTGAAAATTATTTACCAGAAGCTGGTGACTACGCTATTGGCGCAGACGCATCTTCAATGTTGTCATACTTTGGCAATATGCTGAATGGTGGAACGAACACCGGTTTTGGAATGGGTTATACCAATGGAGCAGCAGCTATCACTGGAAAGAAATTCATGACGGACAAAATGGCTTACCGCGGAATGGTTCGTGTTGGATTTGGATCCAGTTCAGTTACTACACCAAGTGGTACAAATGAAGATGTTGTTAAAACAAGCTACAACAACATCACTTTAGGTGGTGGTATTGAAAACCGTCGTGGAAACACGCGTCTTCAAGGTTATTACGGCGCAATGGCAATGATTACTCTAGGTGGAAGCAAAACTTCTTACGAGTACGGAGCAGGTGCTGTTGATGGTGATATCACTGAAGATAAAGCTGGTTCTACTTTCGGATTAGGTGTTCGCGCTTTCGTTGGTGCTGAGTACTTTGTATTACCTAAGATTTCTATCGGTGGTGAATTCGGATGGGGATTAGGTTTCACCAGCACCGGAGCTTCGGAAACAACTATCCAAGGAGCTGAAGCTGTAACTGGCGGAAAGTCTTCTTCTTTCGGTCTTGATACGGATAATAAAGCTTTCGGAGTTGCTCCAGCGGCTGTATTGATTCACTTCCACTTCTAATTGAAGTTTCAGACTTATGATAAGGGCCTCGAAAGAGGCCCTTTTTTTGTTCTAAAAACTAAAATTAAGAACAAAGACAAGTGGATAACACAATGTATATTTTTTGATTTAAGAAATTTATTAATTACTTTTGCTTCCTAAACTAGCTGACTTACAATGGCTTTAAGCGAAACGCTGGTAGTTATTAACAAGTAATTAACTGACCCTTAATCTGTTGTAAAAATCTTTTTCAAAATATGACATTAAATCTACGTGTTTTAGAAATGAATAGCCAGAATGTTGGTTCACTCGTTTTGGAAAATAAATCTGAAACTTCAGCAGTGCTTTTGTGCAACAAATCAAATAATTTTTCAATGAGTTTAAAAACTATTGTTTTAAAGGGCTTTGCTCTTTTAGCTCTATTCGCTTCGGTTAAATCGGTTAGCGCACAATGTACGCTTACTTTTCCCGCAAACACAAGCTCAGTGCCGGCACCTGGTTCTACAGTTTATTTTACAGATTGTGACCTTAATGGTACTGAAGTTGTTTCTTGGACAGCCCCAACGGTAACCACTTCTGGCACATGCGGAGCGCCAGCTGTTTCACAAGGTGGCGGTCCAGCAAATGGGTCGTCTGTAGGGTCGGGAAACTACGTAGTGACTTACACCGCCCAAGCCGTCAACACAAGTGACTTTTCTATTTCTTCTGTTACATATTCATTTAACGTTGTTGTACAGTCGGCAAATCCAACAGCAGGCGGTATTACAAATGCTCAAACCATTTGTAACGGGTCTGATCCAGGCGAAGTTACAAGTGCTACAGACGGAACGCAAGGAAACGGAAACGGTTCTATTTCTGGAATCACTTATGAATGGCAGGTAAGCACAAACAACTCAACATGGAGCACCATAGCGGGAGCTACATCAAGTTCGTATGATCCGACAGCGCTAACTCAAACGACTTATTACAGAAGACGAACACTGGTGAACTTCACAAACGCTTCTTGTCCTTCTGGAATTGCAAGTTCTTGGACGCCATCCGTTGCTATTACAGTTCTTGCGGTCCCCACAGCTGGAGCCGTAGGATCTAATCAAGTTTTTTGTTCGGGTGGTGACCCTTCGATTTTTACAAGCACTTCAAGTGGTACAGGTTCTGGCGGTGCTTTAGCTTATGAATGGTATGAATCAACCAATCTCGTATCACCTTATGAATATAGCCCTATCTCTGGTGTTACAACCGCTACCTATGATGCTCCGGCTATTGGCGTCACAACTTTTTTTGCAAGAAGAACTACCATCACGATTGCAAGTTCAGGAGATATATGTTACTCTCCATACACAGCACCTGTAAAAGTTGGGGATTGGCAAGCACCTGTGATTACTTGCCAACCAATTACTCAAAACGTCGCTGCTAACAACGGTAGTTGTCAATTTGAAATTAATGGTTTAGGTTATGACGTTACTGCAACAGATCAGCCCAGCTGTAATTTAACATATAGTTATGCTGTTTCTGGCGCAACAACTTTATCAGGGCTTGGTACTCTTGATGGAGAAGCTTTAAGCGCTGGTTCGAACGTTGTAATTGTAACCGTAACCGACGAGGCGGGTAATAGCTCTCAATGTACTTATACAATAGTTGTTGTGAAGCCTGTGATCGCAGATGAAGCACCGGGTTCAATCTGTAGTGGAGAGGCAACCAATTTTACCATGCCGGGTTCAACTTCTATACTCGATGCAGATAGTTACGATTTACTCGGTATACTAGATAATAACCTTACACCAGGAGGTTCAAACGCTTCATTGGGTTTAAATGGACTTTTAGCAATTGGTTTTGATACATGGACGAATACAACGGGCTCTCCAGTAAATGTGATCTATACATTTGCCCCTGTTTCACAGGATGGATGTTATGGAAGTAATTTTACGGTTACTTTTTCGATTGACCCACTTCCAACGGCAAGTGCAGGAGGAAGTACTACGATATGTTCAAACTCTAGTGCAACGGTAAGTGGTGCTAGTTCTTCAAATGGAACGATATTATGGACGCATGACGGTGCTGGTACATTGACAGACGAGACCACACTTACACCGACATATGCAGCAGCAGCCGGCGATGAGGGTAATACAGTAACCTTAACAATGACTGTAACGAGTGATAATACTTGCGCCCCTGCGAC
>JBILTF010000066.1:0-13025 GCA_044371675.1 Flavobacteriales bacterium | reverse complement strand
TCGTTCCAATAAACGTTTTGTATCCCAATGCTAACCGCTCGAAAAGCAATGTAGAATAAGCCATTACGCCGATGTTCACTTTGAAAAAGGTTTCACTCGATTTCATTTCAAGGGGTGCAATCGAAGTGCTTGTTCCTTTGAAAATGGAAGCGTAGTACGATTCGAATTCGTTGTCTTTCCGTTCCTTCGGATGTGGAAAAATGATCAATTGAAATTCAGTATGTTTATCTAAGAAAGTCTTCAATGAATTCAACAAAAAAAGTTCATTTTCTTGAATGCCCATGCCCATGCCGAAGTCTGCATGTCCATCTTTCCTTCTGATCCACTCTCCATGCGAATAGAACCCAATGGTGTTTTTAGGTGGAAGGGGTGCGTTCTCGTAATGTGAGGCATAGCGTATGTGCTGCTCAGGTGGCCAATTCGAAAACTCCGTCACGTACCAATGCTTGAAACCAGGCAGTTCTTCCAATTGATAGGCGCTAGAGAAGACAACTTCGTCGGCAATCATGAAGGTGTGATGTTCAAAAAAAGGCCCAGGGGATGGGATTTTCGTGACGTGAATTTCTTTTTCCATCAGTAAAAAGGCCAACGTGTTGCTGTCTTTTTCAAACGGAGTGAAATCGAAAAACTGGTTTGCGTTGAACTGCACAAGAGCGGATTCAACAGCAGTCCATTCCACCACTTCACGAATCAACAACGAGAGATTTACTCTTCTTGAATCGAAGAGACATTGGAATGAAATGCGCAAAGCAAAGAGATGAAATCGCAAAGAATATGATGGTAGAGAAAGCTCTTCACGAACTAGAACATTCAAGGTTTTGGTTGAAGTGTTTGCTAAAATATACTCCCTTGCAATATCGGTTTGGTTGGAAGTGGAAACCAAGACGAATGGCTCATTTGCTGTGTAATCTTTTACCGAATGTTTTCTGGAAATGATTCGTTTCCATTCCTTGAATCCAATGAACAAATCTTTTTTAGCTCTGCTTGGAAGTCGATAGGTTAAATCATGAAGAAGTCTATGCTGAAGCATACGCAGCTTGATGTCTTCCGACGCCCTCATTGGACGCTTCAGAAGTCCTTTCACGAAACGAATGGCAGTATTTACGTTAGACATTTGATTCATTGAGCAAGAGTAGGAAAGAATCGAGGTTTTGGTTCCAACTGAGTATCGGAAAATTGAAATGTTTTGAAAGTTGCTCGGCTGCTGCTTTTGCTCGCATACCTGATTCGCAAAGAAGAATGCACGGACGATTTACTTTTTCGATTACCTCTTTCAGTTCGGAAGCTGTCACAGAAATGACTTCAGAGGGCAGCGAGTCGTTTTCACCTAAAAAATAAATGGGAGTATCTCGGTCGCGCAACAACGCTTGAACGGTAGTTGCTGGCTTCGTGTTTTTTTGTTTCGGGTTGAAATGGAACCTCGACCAAAGCCCCGTGTTTCCATCGAAATAATCGATAGCAACCACGAAAGGACAAGGATTAAGTGTTAGAAATTGAAGTGCTTGATGGGCAACATGAATGCCCACAGAGGCCACCACCGTTGGCCAAACGCCATCAAAGGTGCAATCGCGCTCTACTTTGCTTGCGTCTTGGACATGACCAAAGAGCATGGCGCAGGTTATGCTGTTCAAATGAATAAATGCACTTGAACCGGTATTCATTTGCGCTGCAGCATAGAATAATGGAATTCTTTGTTTTTCGAAATGTTGGGCCAATTCAACTTTCGTTGCGAGCCTATCGGTGAAGTCGAAAACCAAATCAAAGGCGATCTTAAGTTTTTCTGCTAACGGCTCAAACATTCGTTGTTCAGAGACGATTTTAACTTTTGGAAAGTGAATTGAGCAGTATTCCTTAAGGACCAACGCTTTATTTTTTCCAATGTCATTCGGAGTGAAAAGGTGTTGTCGAGTTAAATTGGAGGCCTCGACCACATCTCCATCGAAGAGAGTAACATTTCCAATTCCTGATGAAAGGAGATAAGGAAGAGCGGCGTGCGCCAATCCCCCACATCCTATTATAAGAAGGTGCTTGTCTTTCAGATAATCTTGGTCCCAGGTCATTCTGTTAAAAGGAGTCATTTTCGAATTGCAAGATAGTTTAGAGTGTGGCTTCAGGAATATTTTACGAACAATTTTGTTTGTTAAAGAATTGAAAATCAGAGGATAAGTAAAGAAAATGACTATCGAAAGCAAAAAAAAGTGTGTTCGTCATGAAAAGTTGTACTTTTGCGGTCGTATTTAACCTTTAAAAAACATCAAGACAATGTCTGAAATTGCACAAAAAGTTACCGAAATCATCGTAGACAAACTCGGTGTAGAAGCATCAGTTGTAACCCCTGAAGCTAGTTTCACCAATGATTTGGGAGCAGATTCTTTGGATACTGTAGAGCTTATCATGGAATTTGAAAAGGAATTCAACATCGCTATTCCTGACGACCAAGCAGAGAAAATTGTGACTGTAGGTCAAGCAATTGATTACATCACTGCGAACAAATAATCACTCGGAAATTATTCAACTTTCCCGAAAACTATGGAGTTAAGAAGGGTCGTTGTTACCGGACTAGGAGCATTAACACCCATTGGTAATACTGTCCCAGAATACTGGAACGGTCTTATTAATGGTGTGAGTGGTTCCAATCTTATAACGCGCTTTGACGCGAGCAAGTTCAAAACGAAGTTTGCTTGTGAGCTAAAGGGCTTTAACATAGAAGATCACATTGAGCGAAAAGAAATGCGCAAGATGGATCCTTACACCCACTACGCCTTAGTAGTTGTGAAGGAAGCCATAGTGGATTCTGGCCTCGATGTAGAGAAGGTAGACAAAGACCGCGTTGGCGTCATTTGGGGTTCTGGTATTGGTGGTTTAAATACTTTC
Organism: Flavobacteriales bacterium; assembly: GCA_044371675.1. GTDB lineage: Bacteria > Bacteroidota > Bacteroidia > Flavobacteriales_D > Sanyastnellaceae > CAIZGX01. Next base: position 10,151 of record JBILTF010000066.1, on the reverse strand, counting down.
CAAGAAGAGTGTATTAATTTCGCAAAAGGAGATGGAACACCTCGTTTCAATCCTTTCTTCATTCCGAAAATGATTGCAGATATTGCCTCGGGGCACATCAGTATTCAATACGGATTCAGAGGTCCGAATTACACAACCGTTTCAGCTTGTGCTTCTTCAACAAACGCTTTAATAGATGCCTTTAACTACATTCGTTTGGGTAAGGCAGATATCATAGTAAGCGGTGGTTCCGAAGCTGCAATTTGTGAAGCGGGAGTAGGAGGATTCAACGCGTGCAGAGCGCTTTCTGAAAACAATGAGAATTTCAAAACGGCTTCTAGACCCTTTGATAAAACCCGCGATGGATTTGTGTTAGGTGAAGGTGGTGGTTGTCTTATTTTAGAAGATTTAGAGCACGCAAAAGCGCGTGGTGCTAAAATATATGCCGAACTTATCGGCGGAGGAATGTCTGCTGACGCGTATCACATTACTGCCCCGCACCCAGAAGGAATTGGTGCAATTAACGTAATGAAGAACGCGCTTTCAGATGCAGGAATAACTGCAGATTCAATTGACTACATCAACGTTCACGGAACGTCTACTCCTTTAGGAGATGTTCAAGAAGCTAAGGCCATTCAAAATATTTTTGGAGAGCATGCTTACAATGTAAATATTTCCAGTACCAAGTCTATGACGGGTCACTTGTTAGGTGCGGCTGGAGCTGTTGAAGCAATTGCATCAATCTTGGCTATTAAAAATGGAATCATTCCACCAACGATTAACTTTGTAAATACCGATGAAGCTTTAGATCCGAAATTGAACTTTACCTTCAATACGGCACAACATCGTGAAGTTAATATCGCAATGACTAACACCTTCGGGTTTGGTGGTCATAACACTTCAGCCATTTTTAAGAAATACGAATGATTTGGAAGTTCTTTTCCAAAGCACATCCCAATAGGGAACTTTTCTCCTATATACAAAATACCTTTCATGTAAAGCCGAAGAACCTTGCGCTTTATGAGACAGCATTGCGTCATGCAAGTGCCGCCGATGAAATTCAACCGGGAATAAAAAACAGCAACGAGCGACTCGAGTTTTTGGGAGATGCTATTTTGGATAGCATCGTAGCGCATTATTTGTTTTCGAAGTACCCCGCTCTTACAGAAGGAGAACTCACCAAAATGAAATCCAAGATTGTTCGTCGAGATAATCTCAATGCAATCGGGTACGATTTGAAATTGTATGAATTCTTAAATGTAAGTATCGGAAGACAAGAAATTCACGAAAGTTTAATTGGAAATGCGCTGGAAGCCTTGTTTGGCGCACTTTTCCTAGACAAGGGATATAAAATCACTCGGGAAATAGCGTTGAAATTATTGAAAGAGCACGGGCTAGACGAGCGTGTTCACTTAGATGTAGATTACAAAAGTAAATTGCACGAATGGGGACAAAAGACACGGAGGCACTTAGTGTATATCGTTCGTGAACAGCGCAGTACAGGCGCGCAAATGCTATATACAATAGCGCTAGAGTTAGACGGTAAAGAAGTGGGAAGAGGAACGGGAGGTTCAAAGAAAGCGGCGGAACAATCAGCAGCAGAAGCAGCAGCTAAAGTAATATTGACTAATTAAAACTGAAATATATGTACGGTAAAATGCAGGAACATTTGCAAAATGAATTGAACGGAATTCGAGAAGCGGGTTTGTTCAAACGCGAGCGTATCATTACTACCCCGCAAGCAGCAGTCATTCAAACAACTGAAGGAAAAGAGGTTTTGAATTTTTGTTCGAATAACTACCTGGGTCTTTCGAGTCACCCAGTCGTTTTGGAAGCCGCAAAAACTGCTATTGATACGCATGGATTTGGAATGTCGAGTGTTCGTTTTATTTGCGGAACGCAAGACATTCATAAGACGTTGGAACATAAACTTTCTGAATTCCTTCATACGGAAGACACTATTTTATATGCTGCTGCATTTGATGCAAACGGTGGTGTTTTTGAACCGCTGTTGAACGAGCAGGACGCAATCATTTCTGATGCATTGAATCACGCTTCAATTATCGACGGCGTTCGTTTGTGTAAGGCTGAACGCTACAGATATAAAAATAATGATATGGCTGATCTTGAAGAGCAACTGAAAGCCGCTTCAGGTGCACGTTTTAAACTTATTGTGACAGACGGAGTGTTTTCTATGGATGGTTATGTGGCTCAGCTCGATAAGATCTGCGACCTAGCCGATCAATACGATGCAATGGTTATGGTAGACGAATGTCACGCTACCGGTTTTATTGGAAAAACGGGAAGAGGAACAATCGAGTTGAAAAACGTTTTAGGCCGAGTAGATATTATCACAGGAACTTTAGGAAAAGCTTTGGGTGGTGCAATGGGCGGATTCACTAGCGGAAGAAAAGAGATTGTTGACTTACTTCGTCAACGTTCAAGACCTTATTTGTTCTCAAATTCACTTGCTCCTTCAATCGTAGGCGCGTCTATTGCGGTAATGGATATGCTAAGCGCATCTTCAGATTTGAGAGACAAATTAGAGACGAATATTATTCGTTTCAAATCGGGTATCAAGGCCGCTGGCTTCGATATTAAAGACGGCGAGAGTGCAATAGTTCCAGTAATGTTGTACGACGCGAAACTTGCGCAAGATTTCGCAGACGCGTTATTGCAGGAAGGTATTTATGTTATCGGATTTTTCTACCCAGTTGTTGCGAAAGGTCAAGCCCGAATTCGCGTTCAACTAAGCGCTGGTCATGAGTTTGAGCACATTGACAAAGCCATTGAAGCTTTCACCAAAGTTGGAAAAGCATTAAATGTGATTCAATAATTTATGTCGAAATATTTAATCGTAGGACAAGGGCTAGCAGGAACACTGCTAGCCTTTTCTCTGTTGGAAAAGGGAGAGGAAGTACTTGTTGCCGACGATTACAATCATGCTTCAGCATCGCAAGTAGCTGCGGGAATGTGGAACCCAGTTACTTTCAAAAGGCTCGCTGCTTCTTGGTTAGCGCAGGAAATGTTAGAGGAAATGAATGCAACTTTTCTACGACTAGAGAGCAAGTTGCAAGCTAATTTTTTTCATCAATTGCCTGTTGCAAGAATTTTCAATTCCATTCAAGATGCTAATTTTTGGGATGAAAAAGCGGATCACCCTGAAGTGGGAAGATATCTGTCAGCTCGCTCGAACAACAGTGTACAGGAAAATTTCCATGCTCCTTTTGGAAACAGTGAAGTGAACGAATGCGGTTGGCTCAATGTCCCGCTTTTCATAGAATCTTCGAAGAATTACTTCATTCAGAATGGATTTTTTTCAAATGAAGCAGTAGAAGAAAATGAAGTTGAATTTCAAGAAAAAGGTGCTCGATGGAAAAACAGGGACTTTGATAAAGTTATTTTGTGCACCGGAATAGCCGTTAATCAATGGGAAGGATTGAAAGATTTAGATCTTATTCCGAATCATGGTCAAGTCTTGGATTTACATCTTGAAGGCTTGGAGTTGGATGCGATTGCAAACTTTGGACAGTTTTTACTTCCATATGGAAATGGTAAATTCAGATTAGGAGCTACCTATGATTGGAATGAAGTTCCAGATGTTGCAACCGATGAGGCGAGAGAGCTTTTACTTTCCGAATTGAATTCAAGACTGAATAAGGAAGTTGTGGTTGAAAGTCAGAAAACAGGTTATCGCCCTACCACCCGCGACAGACGACCCATCTTGGGATTCGCAAAGGGCAATGAAAGACTGGGAGTCTTTGGCGGATTAGGTTCGAAAGGAGTGCTTCTTGCACCGTATTTCGCGAAATTGTTTACATTGGTTTTAACCGAGGGTATTGCTATTCCAAAGGAAGTAAACACCGCGCGATTCTAACAATTCAAGGTGAAGAACCTTTGAATTAGATTACGATTCGTTCAATTTGTTCAGATAGATTTGTTAGGCGCCTGAAATGCGCAAAAAATGAAACGGATCTATCTACTTCTCTTGCTATTGGCTTCGAGCCATTGGATATCTGCGCAGCAGATAGACGAGGGAGATTCCCGTGCTATGATTCAGGCCAATTTCATTTATCAGTTTGCGGTAAATAGCAACTGGCCGATGGAAATGAAGAAAGGAAAATTTCTGATTGTGGTTTATGGAAACGATGCCGTCTACAAACATGTTTTAGAAAAGTATGGGATGAAACCGGTAGGCGCGCAAACCATTGAGGTACAATCTTGGGCCGATTACAAACCGGGATTAACCAGCCACATCGTTTTTGTAGATAAATCGAAAAGGGCCGACTTTGCAAGAATCATTAAAGAGGTGAAGGGTAAGAACACCTTGGTCGTGACGAATTGGGAAGGAGCGTTGGGCAGTGGCGCCGCAATTAATTTTAAAACAGTTGATAATTCTATTCGATACGAATTGAGTGAAGCAGCATTATCGGAGAAGAAGATTACTCCGGGAAATAAAATTTTACAATGGAAAGTTCAATAGTATGAAGCACACATTCTTACTTTTTTTGATTTTACTTGGTGTTGCTCAAATGGGCGACAGTCAAGTGAATCCAATTGTAGCGAAAGCCGCTGAATTGTGCGATGAAAAGAAATTCGATGAAGCGCTTGCTCAAATAGAAGAAGGTTTTAAATCGGCCAGTTTGAATGCAGATCCGAATGCATGGTTTGTAAAAGGATTTATTTTAAAGGAACTATACAAACAAAAAGAAGCTAATCAACGCCAGAGTAATTACAGAAACCGAAGTGAAGTAGCGTTAAAGAAAGCACGTGAATTCGATTCAAATTTGGAATTTGCATCAAACATAGACGCAGCTTTTCAGTACATTGCTTTCACCTATTTCAACGACGCGTTATTACGCTCGGCGGAAATGGACAATGAATCCGAGAATGAACCTGTCGATCTATTCAAAAAGTTTGAAGAGCTTTATAAAGGTTCAGATGTCGAACTTAGAGATTTGAAGTTAGAATTCAATAGCAAAATGGCAGAGGGGCATTACCGCAACTGGATTAAAAACACCGAGGACACTCATCATTACGCGTTGTGTTTAGAGTATTATTCGAAAGTTCTTTCCTTGGACAATGGAAACTGCACTGCCAACTTGAACTTGGCTATTGTGAATTACAATCAAGGTGTGTTCATGATTCGAAAAATTGGCGCACAAACCGACATGATGGACTTAATTTCCATTCAAGATGAAAGTGTAAAAAAGTTTAAGGCCGCCATTCCATACGCTCAACAGGCCTTTGCTTCATGCAATCCTGCCCCAACCAACTACAAGGTGCTTATGTTTGTGAATCGCGCGTTGGGAAGGGAAGAAGAATATCTTCGATTGAAGAAAGAGTCAGAAAAAAAATTCAAATCAAATTAATTGCAATCCATGAATTGGTTCTTCAACAAGAAGTATCGTCTTGGATTTGGCTTCGGTGTCATCATATTCATCGTGGCCGGTACCTTGGTCATGACCATGATTACGCTGCAACGGAGTTTTGATATCAATAGGAAAATTAATGACAAGTACGTTCCATCTATTGGACGCTTGCAAGACTTAGAGAGCTATACGCTTCGCTCAAAAGATTTAATTAAAGAATGGGCATTTGTTCAGCGGGTAGAAGAGGATCTTCATCGCAAAGAAATGAAGGCAATTAGTGACAGTTCACTCACAAATTCATGGATACGACTCAAAGAAGTTAAAGGTAATTTCAGCAAGGAAGAACAACAGAAGCTCGATTCGTTAGAAGTGAGAATAGCTGTCATGTTGGTTCAGTACAAAGAAGTGCAAGAACTATTGCCCACCTTCGACAGTTACAGCAATCCAATTGCGTTAATGGAAGCTGAATCATATTTTATTGAAGGAAGTGGAATCCCCTTGGTGGTTGAAGAAGCAGAGGCTATTCTGAATGAATTGCGCACAAAGCAAACTGCACGGATGAATAGGGAAATTGAAGAAATGAATGTTCAGTTCTCTCGTTTGACCGGTGTTCTTGTTGTGGTTTCTTTGTTCGTTTTATTTGCGGGAATTGCCATCGCCTATTTCACAACTAAACTAAGAAAGCAAAAAGAAGAATCTGATGTTCAAAAGGAACAATTGAATTTGTTGTATCACGATTTGACCGACAGCATCAATTACGCGCAAAGACTTCAAAATACAATCTTGCCGAACATTGGTGCGGTAAGACAAATCTTCAATAAGAGTTTTGTTTTTTATGTTCCGAAGGCTGTGGTAAGCGGCGATTTTTATTGGTTTAAGAATGTAGGTGGAAAGAAATTGTTTGCCGCTGCAGACTGCACGGGACATGGAGTTCCCGGTGCATTCATGAGTTTGGTGGGTCACAACTTTTTGAATCACGTGACAAAAGTTTTTCTTGATCCTTCGCAAATTTTAAATAGCGTAAATCGTTTGGGTACAGAGGTGCTCCGCAACAATAATACTGGTGTTCGAGACGGTATGGACATTGCACTTTGTGCAATCGATGAAAAGGAGATGATGTTGGAATATTGCGGTGCGAACATTCCACTTTACGTTGTAAGAAAGAATGAACTTATTGAATTGGCCCCAACCAAGCGAAGCATTGGCACCTTCGGTGAACGAGGTGAGTCTTATGAAACAAAGAAATTTCAATTGGAAAAGAATGATATGGTTTACGCCTGCAGTGACGGTTATGCAGATCAATTCGGTGAGGAGACCAACAAGAAATTCATGCGGAAGAAATTCAAGGAAATGCTCGCATTAATTTCAACTTTAGAAATTGACTCACAAGAAAAAACTCTTCACGAAACGTTTAACGCTTGGAAGGGTTCAGTGGAACAAACCGATGACCTTTTAGTTATCGGAATTCGAATCTAATCTATTACGAAGCCAGGCTTGATCGGTCTGCTATATAGGTATCAACAGGGTTAACACACAACACAGGTATTTGTGCATCGTTAGTGATTACATGCTGCTCGTAGCTTGAGTTGAATACATTTAACAGAGAGCTCTCGTAGAAATTCATAATACAAATCAAATCGGCTTCAACTGCTGCGGAGTATTTCAATAAAGATTTCACGAATGATCCTTCTGACTTCGTTTCGGTAATTTCAACTTCAACTGGAATGTCCTTTGAGCTCAAATATTCTAAGGCGTAATTTAAATTACGATCCAGTTGATTTTTTAGAAACTCATCGGTTTCATTCGGAGAAATCAAATACACTTTCGAGTTAAAGTACTTCGCTACATCGCGAACTGCGCTTAATTTTTGCTTGGTTTCTTTGTGCAAATCTAATGGCACAACCAAACGGTGATATCCATGCTCACGAATGGTTCTCTCTTGAACCACGATGAAAGGAATAGAACTTTCAGTAACAATTTTTAATGCGCGACTGCCAGTCATGAATTGCAAGCCGCGAGCCCCATGTGTCCCCATAATAATAAGTGCTGCATCCATTTCTGTTGCAGCCTTATCGATGTCTTCAAAGATGTTCCCTATGCGAACGTGAGCGTGAATCTCAACGCTATTTTCAACACGAACGCGATCTTTAAGTGCGTCTAACTTCAGGCGTACTTCAGAAACTTGTTTTTTGTTTTCTACAATGTGAATTAGATGAATATCGGCAAGAATTGTTTTGCCCATCAAAAGCGCATGTTCAATGGCAATATCGCTCACCTTAGTGAAATCGACTGGCACCAAAATTTTCTTAGAAAATCCCATAATAATATTTTTTGCAAAGGTAAATGAATTGAGTGCTATCCGTTAAGACTAAAATCAAGCACCTGTTGAAAAAACAGTTCTGGAGATTCGGCGTGAGGCCAATGTCCGGTGTTTTTCATTTCAATAATTTTAGCTTGGGAAAAGTATTCTTGAAGAGAATGCTCGTCTTCCTTCAAAATATAATTTGAAAGTTCTCCTTTAATAAACAATGTTGGTAGGCTAATGGGAACGTTTAACGGCACTTCAGCAAGTATTTCATTGATATGGAATTCAAGTGCATCAATATTGAAGCGCCATTCTAATTTCCCTGGTTCCGTCCAATACAGATTTTTAAGGAGAAAGAGCTGCGTGGCCTTGTCAACAGAGGTCTTGGAAAAAATATCTTCTGCCTCCGCTCGAGATTGTATTTGATCCAAGGGAACTGATCGCAACGCCTGAAAAACAGCATCGTGGTGACGCGGATAGCGTTTTACGCCCATATCCACAACAATTAGTTTTTCAATCAGAAATTCAATTTCTTGCGCAACATGCATCACAGTTTTTCCCCCCATACTGTGACCCAAGAGTATCACATCACGAAGGTTTTCCGCGGCAATGAAGTCAATGGCGTCTTCACTCATCAGTTTATAATTCATTTCATCGGAATGAAATGATCTTCCATGATTTCGTTGGTCAATGGTATATACGCAGAACCCGTGTTCTGCCCATTTTTTAGCGTTCGTGGTCCAATTATCTCCTGTTCCAAAAAGCCCGTGAAAGATGAGTATTGGTTTTCCTTCCCCGTATTTACTGAAATGCAATTTCATTTTACATTAATTCATTTTTGTACATCTGCACAGTATTTTCCAATCCCAAATACAAAGCATCGGAGATAAGCGCATGGCCTATAGAAACCTCGTCGAGATGCGGCACCTGTTGAGCAAAGTATTTTAAATTCTCCATATTCAAATCGTGACCCGCATTAACGCCAAGTCCCGCTTGGTGTGCAGCTTTCGCTGTTTCTATAAATGGTGCTACAGCTTTTTCTTTGTCAAAGGAATAGCCAATCGCGTAACTTTCGGTATACAGTTCAACACGGTCTGTTCCGGTTGCCGCAGCTTTTGCCATGAGTGCAGGATTGGCTTCCATGAAAATGCTTACACGCATGCCGTGTGATTTTAATTCTTTAACTACTCCCGATAAAAAATCAAAGTGCGTTTCCAAATCCCAACCTGCGTTGGATGTTATAGCATCGGGCGCATCGGGAACCAACGTAACCTGATGCGGTTTTGAATGAATGACCAATTCCATAAAGGCAGAAGTGGGATACCCTTCCACATTGAATTCAGTTTTTACAATTTTTTTCAAAGCAGGAACATCGGCGTAACGAATATGACGCTCGTCTGGTCTTGGATGAACCGTAATGCCATCGGCACCGAAGCGCTCAATGTTCTGAGCTGCCACAATGACATCGGGTGTATTGCCTCCGCGAGCGTTGCGAATGGTGGCTATTTTATTAATGTTTACGCTAAGGGCGATCATGTATTTAAGATTGGTTGTGCAAAACTCGGCAATATTCGAACTCAAATTCACGTTGTGGAACGAAAAATGAATGTAGGTTTAACCGCTCATCCAGGGATCCTATGAATAAAGCTATAAATTTAATATCGAAAAGCCTGCCAGCACTGAGTCGCGGAGATTCTGCTATGCACGTATTGAATTTAATGGATGAATTGCGTGTGAACGATTTACCCGTGGTTGAAAACGGATTTTTTATTGGTCTAGCCAATGAAAGTGATTTCCTGAATGCGGAAGTTTATCAGGGTGAAATTCAAGCTGAAATCGATTTGCTAAGTGTTTCCGTTTTACCAGATTCGCATGTTTTAGACGTGTTGAAGGTGGTGAGTGAAAATGATGTAACAGTTATACCTGTTGTTGACGAGGGAAATAACTACCTCGGTAGCATCACGTCTGCCGATTTGCTCGATCATTTAGCAGAAATGCTGGGTGTCATGCGCGAAGGTGGAATTATTGTATTGCAAGTATTCGAGCGCGATCACAGCATTCAGCAAATTGCACGCATCATTGAAGAGAATAACGCAAAGATCTTAAGCCTTTCTGTGGTTGCAGTTTCAGAAGGGAATTTGGAGATACACATTAAAATTGATTTACCCGATTTGAATCCTATTCTTCAGAGTTTAGAGCGTTTCAATTACAATGTCCTGAGTAAGTTTCAGGCTTCTCAGTTCGACGATGAGTTAAAAGATCGGTACAATGAACTCATGCGTTACTTGAATATGTAGCGTTTGCTGAAAAGAGCTACCTTTGTTTTTTACACGATATGTTAGTATACGTTTTTGGAAAAAAGTTCGAAGCCGATTTGGCACCAGCAGTCCAGCAATTTCTAGAGAAAATGGTGCGACGCGGAGTTTCCATTTGTGTCTACAAAGGGTTTGAACGTTTTCTTCAGTCACACATTCAAATTCCTGCACACACCACCT
>JBILTF010000065.1:0-13090 GCA_044371675.1 Flavobacteriales bacterium | reverse complement strand
TTGTAGCCATCGACTCTATGACACTTGAAGGCACAATGTGAACTACGAAACCTTTAAGGGTTAAGGCAGCTTTGTCAATTCCAGACTCCATGGCTTCTGGAGGAAGGGGCACTTGAAGCGATTTTCCAGGTTGGTAAAGATTCACCAACAACGCCCCGAGCAATAAAGAAATGAACGAGGCTGAAACGAACCAAAGCATGGTTTTTCCACCAATACGCCCCACCGTTTTCATGTCGCCCAATTTCGCAACTCCCGCAACCAGCGTGGCAAGCACAAGGGGCGCAATAATCATTTTAATCAAGCGAAGGAAGATATCTGTAAAGATCGAGAGGATCTCTAGGATTTTTTTTAGCGTTGCGTTTTGAACTTCAGAAACATCAATACTTTTCTGATATTTTGTGAGCTCACTCGAAGCATTTTTGGACTTGTTGATGCAAGCAAGGGCGGCATCGTATTTTTCATTTTCCGAAATAGAATCGTTAGAAACAATTGCCTCAAGTTCATCTGCAGTTGCGGTTGGCTGAGCCGACAGTTCTTTAACGAGCTGCTCTAACGCTTCCTTTTTTGTTTTTTGTGTAGGAGCGGGATAGGAAACATTTAATGCGTAACCTACGCCAATTCCAATAAACAATGCGATAAATATCCAAGTGGAAAGGCCTCCGAACTTTTTCATAAAAAAATTTCTCCGAAGATAGTGGCTTAGCCTACAATTCTTCTTGGAGGCGATGAAGAATTTTTCTCTCAATGGAGTTGATTATTCCAGGAATACCAAAACCGAGTTTATTTGAACAACGAACTTCTATCTCAACATCAGCGCCGTTTTCAACAATGCGAATAACGCAAATTCTACCTAGTGAAAAAAAACTCAAGCCTTGCTGAGCGTATATAAAACCCTTTTTGTCGTTTACATCGCGTATATAAAATCGCTCTTTGTGCAGTAAATCTGTAAGAATATTTATTACAGCGTGTTTGGTGCAATGGAAGATTCTTTTTTGCAAAATAGTTACACGTTTTAGTTAGAAGGTGAGCTAAATATAAAGTGTAACTCGCTTTAAACCAAAACGTTTAGATAAAACAACCCCTTTATCTATCGTGACTTTACTTTTACTCTCGGGCTGCGTCTCTGAATGACTTTGTGTCAATAATTACATATCCCCCGGTGCTATCGCCATACTTCGCAGGAACCCCGCCAGTATATACGGTAATGTTACTTATTCCGCTTGATGGAATGTTCAACGGGCTGCCGTAAATCTTCACCCCATCGATGTAGTAAACGACGCTACCAGAGCGGCTTCCTCGAAAGTACAGTTCTTCTCCGCGATCGCCTGTTTTAATATCACTTGACATAGACGAAAGAATAGATTTGAGCGAACCACCATTGGCAGCGGCGTTGTCTTTTAGTTCTTTTGCTCCAAGAGAAATGGCGGTTCCGCCATTGATATCTATTAATGGTTTTTGCGCACGAATAATTACCGGCCCGCCTGTTCCGTAACTAGCTGTCGTTAAAGTGAAGTCAGATAATTTTCGAATCTGATCCGATTTAACCTCGACATCACTCACTTGAAGTTGGCTGAAACCAATGAGGTCATAAAACAGTGTGTAGGTGCCTGGCTCAACCCCGTTTATGCGATAAAAACCCCTTTCGTCTGTTGCAGCTCCGACAACAATACCGTTGTTTTCCGCACGAACAATTACACCTGAAATAGGTTTGTTGTTTTCGTCGAGTATTTTCCCAAAGATTTCACCGTGAGATTGAGCAGCCATTCCGAAAGAAATTAGCAAGCTTGCGAGTAGTGTAATTGTTTTCATAATCTTATTTTTCTCCAAGCTAACTTTTTTAGCGGGGGCATTTTTCCCAACAAAAAAGAAAAATTACCGTTCCAAAATAAGAATTGGATTTAATTATTTCGAACATAGCCGACGCATAGACTATCTTCGCGGCAAACTATTTTTCACTCCATGAGTGACGCTATCAAACACGAATGCGGAATCGCATTTTTAAGACTGAAGAAACCTCTTCAGTATTACACCGATAAATACGGAACTGCTTTTTACGGGCTAAACAAAATGTATCTCATCATGGAGAAGCAGCATAACCGCGGCCAAGATGGCGCTGGGTTAGCGAACATTAAGTTAGACCCAGAACCAGGAAAAAAATACATTTCTAGAATTCGAAGCAACGATGCTCAGCCGGTTCGTGAAGTTTTTGCAAAAGTGATGAGTCGCTTTGCAGATATGGCAAAGAAAACCCCAGAGAAACTTAAAAACGCCCAATACCTAAAGAACAATTTAGCTTTCACAGGGGAAGTATTCTTGGGTCATTTGAGATATGGAACTTATGGCGGAAATAGCATTGAAAATTGCCATCCTTTCCTTCGTCAAAACAACTGGATGACGCGAAATCTCGTGCTTGCAGGGAATTTCAATCTAACCAATGTAGATGAATTGTTTGGACTCCTCGTTGACTTGGGACAACACCCGAAGGAAAGAACAGACACGGTAACAGTAATGGAAAAGATTGGACATTTTCTCGACGAAGAAAATCAAGTTCTTTTCAATCAATACAACCAACAAGGTTATTCAAACCAACAGATTTCGGAGTTAATTGCAAAGAATATAGACATTCAGCGTGTGCTTCAACGCGCAAGTAAAGATTGGGATGGCGGATTCGCCATGGTAGGAATGTTAGGTCATGGAGATGCCTTTGTTTACCGCGACCCGAATGGAATTCGCCCAGCGTTTTATTACGAAGACGAAGAGATTTGTGTTGTCGCAAGTGAGCGTCCACCTATTCAAAGTGCGTTCAACGTGCCGCTTGATCAGATAAAAGAAATTCCTGCGGGTTGCGCCTATGTGGTGAAGAAGGATGGCAGTTCTTCAATGAAAGAAATTAAACCACCGGCGGCTCTAACACCCTGCTCATTTGAACGTATTTATTTTTCGAGAGGAAATGACGCGTCTATATACCAAGAGCGACAAGATCTGGGAAAAAACATTGTTCCTCGCGTTTTAAAAGAAGTGAATTACGATTTGGAAAACACTGTCTTTTCTTTCATTCCTAACACGGCTGAAACAGCTTTCTACGGAATGATTAAAGCACTTGAAGATCATTTGAATGACGTTAAAATTGAAAAATTAACTTCGGGAAAGTGGTCCAATGAAGAGATTGGAGCAATTGTTCGAAAGCGGGCACGTATTGAAAAAATAGCGATCAAAGATGTAAAAATGCGCACCTTCATTACGCAAGATTCTGCGCGCGATGAGATGGTTTCGCACGTGTACGATGTTACGCATGGCACTGTAAAACCTGGAGTTGATACACTTGTGGTTATTGACGATTCAATTGTTCGCGGAACAACTTTGAAGAAGTCAATTATTAAAATGCTCGATCGTTTGGAACCGAAAAGAATCATTATTGTTTCTTCTGCTCCGCAAATTCGTTATCCTGATTGTTATGGAATTGACATGGCTAAAATGGGTGATTTCATTGCTTTTCAAGCAATTGTTGCTTTGCTGAAGCGCGATGGCAAAGAAGGAATTCTCGATGTTGTTTACTTGAAATGTAAAGAACAGGAAGGTGTTCCGAAAGAGCAGGTAAGGAATTACGTGAAGGAAGTTTACGAAGCATATTCGCAGGAAGAAATTTCAGAAATGGTTGCTAAGCTTGTTACTCCTGAAGGCACGAAAGCTAAAGTGAGCGTGCTTTTCCAAACCATTCAAGGTCTTCATGACGCTTGCCCGAACAACCAAGGCGATTGGTATTTTTCAGGAAATTACCCAACACCTGGCGGAAATAAAGTTGTAAATAAAGCCTTCATCAATTACATGGAAGGTCGCACTGAGCGAGCTTACTAGAGGGTCAATCCCATTCGAATGTAGGCAAATAGATCTACCGGCATGTGATTAAGCCGTTCTTTCGACTGTTGGTGGCCAATACGAACAATGACCGTGTTTTTTTCCGGAATCACAACAATGTATTGACCGCGCATTCCACGTGCCGATTTGAATTTCACCCCGTCTACTTCACCCATCCACCAATGCAATCCGTACCAATCACAGGTTGAATTATTTCCATCTTGAATGGCCCATGGCTCGAAGGATTGAGCTAAAAAAGTAGAGTCAATGACTACTTCTCCATTTACTTTTCCGTGATTTAAAATACATTGCCCAAGCATTCCGAAGTCTTTCGCTGTAGCATATAGACCGGTGAAGGGTTTTTCAAATCCGTTTTCGGAATCTAAGTTCCAATAGGCCGGAGACGCCGCCCCTATTTTCGACCAAATTTTTTCTTCGAAATAATTTGAAATTTTCTTTTGAGTGGCCGCCTCAAGAACCAGCCCTAACAGCACCGTGTTTCCGCCTTCATAAGACCAATTGGATCCTGGCATTGCTTCTACCCTATAGGGAGAAGTAATTTTTTTTAAATCACTACCATAGTAGGCTTTCGCCATGAATCCGAAAGGGCTGTTATAACTTTCTCCAAACGGAATTCCGCTACTCATGCGCAGCAGTTGTTCCAAGGAAACGTCCTTTCCGTTCCAAGGAATGTATTTTGAAATAGGATCTTGAAGAGAAGAAATTTTTCCATCTTGAAGCGCGCAGCCTATGAGTAACGAAAGAACACTTTTCGACATGGAAAAAGAATTCCAATGCATTGAGTCTGCGCCATAACTTCCGTACCATTCAAATACAAGCGTGTCGTTTTTAAAAACTAAAAACGCTTCAGACTCTGTTGAATTTAAGAACTGAATGTTTTCGGCTGAGAGGATGTTTAATTTGGCAGGAAGATTTATTGCATCTCCATGGTTTATTTTTCTCGTGTGGAAAAGCGATTGGTCATCGATGTCTGGCTTTGATTTGCCCTGCAGGTATGTGCAATACACCCCGCGAGGCAGATAGCCATTTCCGGTTACGAAAAGAATTCCAATAAGAATACCAATTGACCCGAAAACAATGAGAACAATTTTCAAGGCTTTTTTCATCGGGTCTACTTAAGAATCACCTCGGATTTTCCAATTAAATTTCCGCCTTCATAAATTTCAAGACGGTATGTTCCTTTGTCAAGTGTAGATGTTGGGGTGAAATAAATACTCACGTCAGTATCTTGCCCTTGATAATCAATTTCACGCGAAGCGCCGAAGGTATCGGCTTGTCCAGTTGCCGTAAAGCTTCCGCCACCTTTTCCGCTCATTGTGCTTCCATTCGGTCCGATAACTTTGAGATAAAGCGTTTTTCTACCAGGTTTAACAATTCTATTTTCGCGTAGAGTGAACGACGTTTTAATCATGGAAGATTTTCTAGCTTGCTCTGTAACAGCTTCAGCGCCGCTGTTTCGTGCAAAAACACCCACTGAATAGAATCCGCCTGTAGAAAGAACAGATCCGGCCTTCACTATTTCTTTGGTAGAGTTAAGGTCTGTTTCGAGCGTCTTGCTTCTGTTTTCAGCATCCACAGCTTGTTGTTTGGCTTGTTGCCCCTCGGCGAATAAGCGGTCGTTGTCTTGCTGAAGCGAATCTATTTGATGAATGTATCCTTTCATAATGTTTCGCAGCGTTTGCGTTTCAGCAAGGAGCTTTTTAATGTCGTAATCTTTGTTTTTCGCGCGTTTCAACAAGCCTTCGATTTGCGAGCGTTGCGCTTCAATTTGCGACATCATTTCCACGTTGTCTGTAGTTAGGGTGTCGTACATCATTTTCATGCTTGTTAACGAATCTTCTGCTAACTTATACAGTTCAATAATTTGTTCCGGGGTGGCATTAGCGGCGTCCATTGCAAGCACATTTAAAGCCCCCATGCTATTTTCTAAAGCAACAATACGATCGCGACTTACTTTCACCCAGAAGGCAAGGCTAAGACACATAACGCCAAGGACGCTTATAACAATGATGGCAACTTTTTTATTCATAAGACAGGTTTTCAGCGAAAGTACAATTATTTGCAATGAAGAGTATTGAAAAGATTCGGATTATTCAAGAATGAATGTATATTTGTCCCCCACAAGGGTCCTGTGGCCGAGCGGCTAGGCAGAGCTCTGCAAAAGCTCGTACAGCGGTTCGAATCCGCTCGGGACCTCAAAAACAAAACACCTCTTCGGAGGTGTTTTTTTATGCCTTTTCTTTTCTGTTGAGTAAACGGAACATACGCATCGAGAGTTCGAAGAATAGAATTTTATTGTTTACGTTTTGGCCAACGCTGCGGTGGGCGGCCTCTAACTCGAACATAATTTCTTCAATATTCAAATGATTAATGAAGCGGGAGAATTTTTGAGCGAATGCCTTTTCACCGGCAGTAAAACGAGAGATGTTTTCAGGCGTGTAATTCAACATTAAATTTTGACGCATTTGGTCTAATGCGTACAAGATGAAATGCTTTAAATCTTCGCGCGTTAATTCGTTCATTTTTTCAGACCAAGCATGCAAAGCAGGAACGTTCTTCGAATAGCAGTGACGCATCCAGTTTTGGAACTGCATGGCTAAGAATTCATTGGGATCGCTGTTGTCTCTTAGTCGCAATGCAACATCCCAACTGCCGTCCGAATAGTGCGCTATATCTTCAATTTTCTGCTCGTCGACACCCAACTGCTTTAGCCCTAAAGAAATAGCCGATTGGTCTATTTTTGGGACTTGAATAACTTGAACACGAGATAGAATGGTGTTTAGAATATTTTCAGATGAATTCGCAACAAAGAAAAATAAGGTGTTCGCAGGCGGTTCTTCAACAATTTTTAACAGCTTATTCGCAACCCCTTCGCCAATCATCTCGGCCATCCAAATAACCATGACCTTGTATCCACCTTCGAAAGATTTCAAAGAAAGCTTTCGAACAATATTCGCGGCTTCATGAACGGTGTAAAGAAGATTTTTGTTATCCTTCGATAACTCTTTCATCCAGTCTTCAATGCCAAAGTAGGGAGACTGGAGCAATCGGTTTCTCCACTCTGTGCCGTAGTCATCAGAAATGGTTTCTTTGCTATTGGGTTTTGTGAAATAAGGAAAGCTGAAATGAAGATCGGCGAATTGAAATGTGCTGTTTTTTTTGCAGGTGGGGCATGTTCCGCAAGAGTCATCAGAAGTAGCGTTCGGGCAATTTAAAAACTGAGCATAAGCCAATGCGAGTGCAAGATTTCCAGACCCTTCAGGTCCTAAAAACAATTGGGCGTGCGCAACACGATCTTCCGCTTTTGCTTTGCGCAAACGGTCAATTACATCTCTCTGCCCAATGATATTTTCAAACCTCATTTGATTGCGAAGATAACAGAAGTTTAATCGAAAATTTCGTGAAACATTTCTAACGAATTCAGGCGAATGGACGTGTCGAGATGTGACGAACAAAAGGCAATAAGCTCTTCCAAGAGAGATTTGCGTTGATCTCGATTTAGGCTACTAATCACCTCAGATTCTATGGGAGTGGAGATGAAAAGTTGAAGGGATTGGTGAAGTAGCGCCTCATCACTGCGTGTGTTTTCGAATGTGAGCTCGTATTCTTCGCTGAGGAAACCCATTTCGAGAGCGAATTGCGCGATGAAGTGAATGGGTAGCGTTCCGGTTTTTTCAACGTTATCTAGTCGTTGTGTTGTTTTTTTTATGAGTTCGAACACCTCTTCATTCACATAGTGCTCGGGCAAGCACCGGTAGAGAAATTCAGAAATAAAAAGAGCAACAGTAGATTTTTCGACATGAAAAGGAATGGCAGCGTAGATAGCGCTAAGGCTCATTTCTTTTGCTATTTCCAATTTTCCATCTGATTTTTTTCCTGAAAATTGAATAGCGTTGAGCGGCTGAAAGAAAGAGATGTTTTCTCCTTTTTTTCCTGTTCGAAATAAAAATGTTTGAACGCCATATTCTAATGTAAACACGTGCGCCAAACGAAGTGAATCTTTGAATTTTCGGCTAGAAAGTACGTATGCGTTTACTCGTTCGTTCATATTTTCCCCAATGAAATTGGGCCTTTCAAAAATAACAATAAAAAAACGTAACCTTAGGTTAATAGAAGGGGTATAAAACTATGAATGATACAGAGAACATTCATAAGTTTACTCTCCCTCAAAACCAAACAGTAGGTTTTTCAAATAGTTAAGGTTTTCATTCTTCTTTCGTCTAGCATGAAAAAGAGTGATTCTAAAAAGGGGTCGTTTTGGGAGAGGCGGCTTCTTTTTATTAGCTCTTCAAAGAGACATCTACCAAGAATTTTTTTCCAATTGTTTTTCTTCCGAGCAACACGGGGTATCGCATTCCTGATCTGTTGGTAAATGATATTTCAGATTGAATTTTTTTCTTGTGAATCAAAATGAGTGTTCGCACACAATAGCGGTCTTCTGTCTGTCCGAACGAGTTTTTTATTGTTCTTTTTTGATATTTACTGTATTGAAGAATTACAGGATTACCCGCCTCCCACTCAATGACAACTTCCAACACTTCTTTTCCATTAATCTCTTTTAAAGCCAAAGATTCGCAATGCACAGCGGTGCGGAAAGCTCCCGTATCTATTTTGGCGCGCACATTATTCCCCCCTAAATCCGGAAGTTGAATAACGGTTTTTCGACCAATGACGTCCATGACTAGCTTAAAAGTCTCTTCACTGTTTCGGAAATTGCTTTTCCATCGGCCTTACCGGTTAAGGCTTTTGAAGCAACACCCATTACTTTTCCTAGATCGCTCGGAGAACATGCACCGACTTGAGCAATGAATTGTTTGATTTCGGCTTCAAGTTCCTCAGATGTTAATTGCGCCGGCAGATAGGCTGCTATGACATTGGCTTGCAGCTGCTCTTCTTCTAAAAGATCAGGACGGTTTTGAGTTTTATAGATTTCGATGGATTCTTGGCGTTGTTTGAAAAGCTTGTTCAGGATAGCCACCGACCTTGTGTCGTCTACCGAGTCACCTCCCCCATCTTTGGTCATTTCAAGAAGGAGCTTGCTTTTAATATCCCTAAGCGCCATTAATTTATCCTTCTCTCCAGCTTTCATGGCTGTTTTTAGGTCTTCATTGATTCTTTCTTGTATTGACATATGTTCAAATTTTAGTTCTGCAAATTTACTAATTTCTTCTTTATTAAAAGGTCGTTGGTGAAAAGTTTCATTGGTGCTATTTAGAAAAGGAAATATCTTTGACCGAACGAACATTCGGTTATGGCAAAAGAAATTTCAAGAAGAGACAAGGTTGTGAACACAGCTTTAAAACTTATCTCAAACGGAGGCTTTCACGCTTCTCCAATGTCTGAATTAGCCAAGCTTTCAGGCGTTGCGGTAGGTACAATTTACCACCACTTTCCAAGCAAAGAAGACCTCTTCGAGAGTCTTTATGTTGAAACGTGCACAGAGGCTGCCCGCGCGCTGCACGAATCACTTTCAGTTAAAGGAAAGGAAACTCAGCGATTGACACAAGCGTGGATGGCGCTATACGTTTATTTTTCTTCAGCGCCGTTGCGTTATTTGGCTGTTATTCAATATAGAAACTCTCCTTTGTACAGCAAGAACAAGGAAATGGAAGATGCGTTTTCGGCCTTAACAGCCCTGCTAAAGGAAGGTCAGAAATCCGCTAAATTCAAAAAAATGAATGTTGCTTTTCAATTTGAACATGTTCTTTCAAGTGTTTTTGCTGTTGTACGTTTGAAGGTGGTAGAGAAGAAGAAAATTTCAGAGAAAGAGGCAAGAGAAATGGCAGATGCTGTTATTCAGGCTATCCGCAAATAACCAGTAAGAATCAATTCGAAATCAAGTGAATTACCAATGAATTCACACTAATTTTGCAGCATGTCTTCAAAACAGAGAACATTAAAATCGCCAATCGAATTCAAAGGAGTTGGCCTTCACACCGGAGAGCCGGTAACACTTACTATTTGTCCGGCACCAGAGAATCACGGCTATAAGTTTCAGCGAGTAGATATAGAAGGTGCGCCAATTATTGATGCGGATTGTGATCGTGTGGTTGGAACTCAAAGAGGGACAACTCTTGAGCAAAATGGTGCTCGTGTTTATACAACAGAGCATGTTTTAGCGGCCTTGTACGGAAGCTTTGTAGACAATGCTCTGCTTCAAGTGACTGGACCAGAAATTCCAATCATGGATGGCAGCTCGTGGCCCTTTGTTGAGGCCATTGAAGCAGGCGGATTTGAAGATCAAAACGCAGAAAGAAAATACATTGTATTAGACGAGAATATTGCATTTGAAGATACTGAAAAAGGTGTTGAAATATTAGCGGTTCCAACGAATGGAGGGGAATACAGAGTAACTGTAATGGTTGACTATAATTCACCGATATTGGGAACTCAGCATGCTCAAATGTATAATTTAGGACAGTTTTCAAGTGAGATTTCAAAGTGCAGAACATTTGTGTTCTTGCGTGAATTGGAACTTTTAGCAAAGAATGGCCTTATTAAGGGCGGAAGCTTGGACAATGCCATTGTTATGGTAGATAAGGAGTATACAGAAGGTCAAATTAAAGATATTTTGAAGGAATTAGGCCGGGAAGAGATAGATGTAAAGGTTGAAGGAATAGGGGTGTTGAACACCATTAAACTTCAATACGAAAACGAACCTGCTCGTCACAAGCTGCTTGATATTGTTGGAGATTTGGCCCTCACTGGAAAGTTCATCCGAGGACATATTTTAGCGGCGCGACCTGGTCACCATGGAAACGTTGCTTTTGCAAAGGTGCTTAAGGCGTGGGACAAAAAGCGTCAGTCTAACGTTACGTTTGATTTAACGAAGACTGTTTTTGATATTAATCAAATTAGCCAAATGCTTCCTCATCGATACCCATTTTTGTTAGTCGATCGCATTATTGCAATGGACAACGAAAGTATCGTTGGGTTGAAGAACGTTACGATGAACGAGCCGTTCTTTCAGGGACATTTCCCAGACAACCCCGTAATGCCAGGTGTTTTGCAAATTGAAGCTATGGCGCAGGTGGGTGGAATCTTCGCTTTAAGTCAAGTGGAAGACCCAGAGCTATACAGCACTTACTTCATGAAAATTGACGGAGTGAAATTCAAACAAAAAGTACTGCCAGGCGATACAGTTATTTTCCATTTGAAATTGGAATCTCCTATTCGAAGAGGCTTGGTAAATATGCGCGGTGTGGCCTACGTGAACGGCAAAGAAGTGGGTGAAGCAACTATGTTGGCCCAAGTTGTAAAGGATAAGGTGCCTGCACAAATAACTGAAAAGGCATGAACAACTTAGCACAAATTCATCCAGATGCTAAAATTGGTAATGGCGTTGAAATAGGTCCATTCACAACAATTTACAGCGATGTTATTATTGGTGATGGTACATGGATTGGCCCGAATGTAACCATTATGGACGGGGCGCGAATTGGTAAGAACTGTCGTATTTTCCCAGGGGCTGTAATCTCGGCGATTCCGCAAGATTTGAAATTTGCAGGGGAAAAAACAACAGTTGAAATAGGTGACAATACGACCATTCGCGAGTGCTGTACGCTAAACCGCGGAACAAAGGACCGCATGACCACAAAGGTTGGAAGCAACTGTCTGCTCATGGCATACGTGCATTTAGCGCATGACGCTTTTGTAGGCGACAATTGTGTTATTGCGAATTCAGCAAATATTGCAGGACACGTAACCATTGGAAATTGGGTGGTAATTGAAGGTGTTGTTGCTGTTCAACAATTCATTGAAATTGGAGACCACTCATTTATTGCAGGAGGTTCTTTGGTGCGAAAGAACGTTCCTCCTTACATAAAGGTAGCTCGCGAACCATTGAGCTACATAGGGGTTAACAGCATTGGCCTTCGTAGAAGAGGTTATTCAGACGAGCAGGTTTCTCGATTGGAAGATATCTACAGAGTTTTATTCGTGCATAACAACACAGTTGTTGCAGGAGTAAAGCAAATCGTTGATTCGTTTCCGGATTCAGATGAAAAACAAATCGTTCTCGGGTTCATTCAACGCTCTGAAAAGGGTGTAGTCCGGGGCGCACAGACCACATAAAGGTGCAAATAGAACTTCAAGATATTGGAAAGAAGTTCGGTGGAAAATACATTTTTCGCCACCTGAATAGGACCCTACATTCTGGAGATCACATTGGAATTGTAGGTCAAAACGGCTCGGGGAAATCAACACTCGTTCAAATTATTTCGGGATATCTATCTGCCTCAGAAGGTCTGGTGACTTACGCTGGAATTTCTTCTGACCAAGTTTGGAAACATATCTCCCTTTGCTCACCAGCCATGGGGCTTTACGAGGATTTTACCTTATTGGAACATTTACAGTTTACGCATGGACTCAAACCTTTCGAAGGAACATTTGCAGTCAATGAAATTCCCGAAATTCTTCAACTTGAAAAACACGGGAATAAAGAGTTGAAGTATTTTTCAAGCGGAATGAAACAACGCGTGAAGTTGGGAACTGCTCTTTTAGCTGATGTTTCGTGTGTGTTCCTTGATGAACCTTGCGCACACCTCGATAAAGATGCGGAAAAATGGTTTTCTGAATTTGTTGTTTCAAGCAGGAAAAACAAAACAGTCGTTGTTGCTTCGAACGCTTCAGAGTCCGAATTGACTGGGTGTTCAGACGTTTGGACGCTGAGTTAAGCCTTGGGCTTATGTCCGCTTTTTAGCAGGTCGTTTACAGTTTTCACAGGATGAAAAACGCTAGAAGGAATTTCAACAAAGACTGTATTCCAACCCCACATACTTCCATTCCACAACCCAGGAAGTTCAATCACATTCGTGCGGGTTCCTAACATAAGCTTTTCGCTAATCAAGGCTGCTGTAGGATTGCGGTAGTCTTCTAAATTGTATTTATTTCCCTTGTGATCTAGGAAATGACAAACTAAATCAACGGGGTTGAAATGTGTTGAATTTTCAAAAATGGCGAGCTGATTAGGGTCGTCCTTTTTGATTTGAGCTTTTTCAATGATTTGTTTCGATTCAACTCCGCTTTCATCCCTTACCCAAAATGGACCACCGCCCAGCTCTCCCGTGTTTTCTACCATTCCGCAAACGCGAAGTGGTCTGCTTAGTTTTTCGAAAACGGATGAGGTATCACTCAATGATTTGAACCATTTATTGAGAAATGAAATTGCACGAGTTTCGGCGTGTTCCGTATTATTTTCAAGATCGTTCAGCAA
>JBILTF010000124.1:0-3488 GCA_044371675.1 Flavobacteriales bacterium | reverse complement strand
GCCAAACCATGTTGGTGTATGAGAACGGCGCGAATCTAGCTTTAGGCGTGTTCGCTGTAGTCTTGTTCTTTTGGTTTATTCTTTCTTCGTCTTACTTCAAACAGCACGAAGGAAAAACAGATTTGTATGCCTTGGTTGTATTCAGCTTTTGCGGTGCTGGACTCTTGGCCTCTTTCGGAAACATGGCTATATTATTCTTAGGGGTTGAAATTTTAAGTATTCCTGTTTATGTTTTGGCAGCGAGCAAGAAGCACGATTTGGCTTCGAACGAAAGTGGATTCAAGTATTTCATTTTGGGATCTGTGGCTTCTGCTATTTTGTTGTTCGGAATTACCTTGGTGTACGGCGCAACTGGAAGTTTCGATTTAGCGGTTATTTCGAACTTCATACAAGACGGAAAAGACGCATCGATCATTATGAATGTTGGAATTACCATGATTTTGGTTGGATTCCTTTTCAAGATTTCTGCAGCACCTTTCCACATCTGGACTCCAGACGTTTATCAAGGTGCACCAACATGGATCACCGCATTCATGTCAACCATCGTGAAAGCAGCTGCTATGGTAGCGTTGTTCAAACTCTTCACAGGTCCATTTCAATTTTATGTTGAAGCCAATGGTTACACCATTGGAGTTATCGCTGCGGTAACGCTTATTGCTTCAAACACGGCAGCCTTGTGGCAGACAGATGTGAAGCGCATGTTGGCTTACTCGAGTATCTCTCACGCTGGATTCCTTCTTTCAACCATTATTGGAAATGCTTCGTTATTGAGTTTGTTGTTCTATTTGCTCACGTATAGCATTGCCGGAATCATTGCCTTCGGTGTAATTAAAGAAACACAAACCTTGGAAGGAAATCCGTTGAAAGGCTTATACAGAAGAAACGGTGTATTGGCATTCGCCTTCACAGCTGCATTACTTTCAATGGCAGGTATTCCTCCGTTTAGCGGATTCATAGCGAAGTATTTCGTCATTGCACAATTAATTGAAGCGAAGTATTTCGCATTGGTGGTTGTCATGATCATCACCTCAGCCATCGGAGCCTTCTACTACCTGCGCGCATCGTTGAATGTTTATCAGCACATCGAAAACGCCGGTCGCATTGTCCTCACTCCGCTTGTTAAATGGACCTACATTTTGCTAACGGCATTGTTGGTGTTGCTGACGATTGCTGCTGGTTATCTTCACAATTTGTAAGGAAATCGGGTCGAAATATCTTTCGACCCATGACGCTGAAAATTATTTCTGTTTCTGTTAGGTCGAAAGATATTTCGACCCTATGCAGATTTCTGATAATGGTATTCCGCCTGAATTGTTATATTCGTTGGATAACTTAATTGATTACACTCAATCCTTAATGAAAAAGTCTGCTCTCATAAAAGAACTCGATAAGGGCGAAAAATCCGGAATCGCGGAAAACTTCAATAAGGACACTTTCTTAAAAAACATGAAAGCTAAATATTTGAAGAAATCAATCGGCCAAGAGAAATTGATTCAGCTATAAATTGAAAATCGCTTATAGCAAATGGAAATAGTCCAAACCAAAACTCTCTCTTCGGTTCAGAGCGAACAAATCAATTCTCTTTGGAATTCAGAGTATCCTTTGAAATTAAAAGATCGATTTCCGATTTTATTGGAAGGAACAACTTGGCACAACCATTATTTAATTGAAGATTCGAATCGTGTGATCATCGCATGGGCCGTGATGTTTGAACACACCAATCAAATTCGTTTTTCAATAATAGTATCGCAAGACCATCAGGAAAAAGGGCTAGGAAAATTATTACTCGACAATCTAAAATCGGCTCACAACGAATTCTTCGGTTGGGTCATTGATCACAACAACGATCTTAAATCGAACGGAGAAAACTACACCTCTCCGCTTCCATTCTATCTGAAACAAGGATTTGAAATCATCCCCGATCAACGCATCGACACTGATATGATTCAAGCGGTGTTGGTGGGTTGGAAGAAAAGCAATAAATTGGATAGCAATGATTCCCTGTGTGCCACTCAACATGAGCTTTCCTCTAAGAAAAATGAAAAGAGACTTGACTCTGCAATTGCAAAATTAAAGTGAGTTAAGATGCCTCATCCATTAGCCCCTCGTTGCTCCGCAACCCTCGTCGAAGACCCTCGCGATGAAATCGCCCTCGCAAAGCCAGTTGCCCTCGTCGAAGACCCTCGCGATGAAATCGCCCTCGCAAAGCCAGTTGCCCTCGTCGAAGACCCTCGCGATGAAATCGCCCTCGCAAAGCCAGTTGCCCTCGTCCAAGACCCTCGTTGACATTACACTAATCATCACATCATGACTAACCAAGAAATTTACTCCGAAGCTCCAACCTACTTCCACTATTACTACGGACTTATTCCGTCGAATGACTTGCTAGTGGCGTTGCATGACGATTTAAATGCAACACTTGAAATTCTCAATTCCATCCCTGCCGAAAAAGAAAACTTTGCCTACGCATCTGGTAAATGGACAACCAAAGAAGTGTTCAAGCACATCATTGAATGTGAACGCATCTTCGCTTATCGCGCCTTGCGTTTTTCACGATTCGACAGCACTCCCCTTCCTGGATTTGATGAAAACGATTTTATCGAAAACTCGAAACAA
Organism: Flavobacteriales bacterium; assembly: GCA_044371675.1. Lineage (GTDB taxonomy): Bacteria > Bacteroidota > Bacteroidia > Flavobacteriales_D > Sanyastnellaceae > CAIZGX01. The sequence continues at coordinate 872 of JBILTF010000124.1, read as the reverse complement.
ATGAATCAAAGCCTTGCAGAATTAATTACTGAATTCGAGTTCGTCCGCAAGTCTACCATCGCTCTATTCAAATACATGTCGCCTGAAATGCTTCAGTTCCAAGCCCCCGCGAACAACACCACTTACTCCACTCGGGCCATCGGCTTCATGATTGTTGGTCATTGCATTCATCATTGCAATTTTGTAACCCACAGCTATTTAGGGAGTTGATTGAATCGTCGAAGACCCTCGTTGCTCCGCAACCCTCGTCCATTGGACCCTAGCAAAGCCAGTTGCCCTCGTCCATCGGACCCTCGCGAAGCATTCGTTGAAAACATTCGCCTGAAAGGCATTCGTCGCAGACATTAGTCCTTCGGGCATTCGTTACTTCGTAACATTAGTCAAAGACATTCGTCGCAGACAGATTAGGACCCTTTCTCGGCTATCCGTTCCAAGCTTTGTGCAAGCACCTGTTAATTTGAAACGCAAGTTAATGATGTGCCTAATTTCTGCTTGTGGTTTATGAAGAAGTAAGTTACTCAATCTTGCATTGGTTATGCCACTCATTTATTGGACTCTGGAACAGATCTGCGTTACATTAAGGAACTATTGGTACACAGCAGCAGCAAGACTCAAGAGATCTGCACAGATGTGAGCATTCGAAACACTCAACAAATCCGGACGCCTTTTGAAGATTTGCAAATAAAACCATTACTTTTAACCAACCGCGACAAACCTTCGCCTATCTCGCTATGTTGGCCTGTATTGGGTAGGTTTGTTGCGCGTATAAGTTAGTTAGCTGCAAGTGTAAAAGCTGCCAGTAAATAAAAACAGAAAAATGACTAAAAAAGATTTAATAAAACGGTTGAATAAAACTTACCTAATGGAAAGAT
>JBILTF010000064.1:0-13254 GCA_044371675.1 Flavobacteriales bacterium | reverse complement strand
AAAATGAAACTCCAAACCAACCGATGAAGTTTTGCATGGGTGCGTAATCCATATGTGTGAACGACCAGAAATCGAATTGCGGAGCCAATACTTCAAGAAGCAAATCAAACATGGTCATTAAGACGCCAACAGACACTGCTGAAAAAAAACGATTGTTGATTCCTAAGTAATGGGTAGTCAGCTGTTGCGCCACCATAATGAGTGCAGCCCAATTCACACCTATGATTAGTGGCACCTCAAACAATTTCCATCCTAAGTTATTTCCATAGGTATAAGTGCCAAATAATTGACCGGAATGAACGCCGTAAACTTCAACCAGAAAACCGAGAATTGATATTATTACAAATGCAACTAAGCGAGATTCACGGTATTTCTCATATCTAAGAAAAACCACCACGGCGCTTGTTAAAATTATTATTGGAGTAGCAGGAAGAAACCAATCTGGAAAAAAATATACGCCAAGAATTCCGAAAAAATGAACCAATACAATCCAGAGTATCCCAAAGACTTTCAATTTTTTATGTTTGTGTATGAATGGAGACATTGATGGTAAATTAAGAAATGAATTCAGTCATTGTTTTGGCAGATAGAATGGCTAAAGGAACTCCGCCACCTGGGTGAACACTTCCACCCACAAAAAATAAATTCTTAATTTTTGACGAATTGTTTGCATGACGAAAAAAAGCAGCGCTTGCAGAGTTAGAGGCGTTACCATATAAAGCGCCTAAATGAGACGACGTATCTGCTTCAATACCACTAGGTGTCCAAAAGTGTTCACAACAGATTTTATCACCAATTTTCTCTCCCAACATACTTTCCAATTTCTGAATAATATTTCTTCTCGCTATCTCAACGATTTCATCCCAATTTTGACCTTTGTTATTTGGTGCATTTACCATCACAAACCAATTTTCTCCGTTCGCAGGTGCGTCTGAAGGAATGTGCTTGGAAGTAACATGAACGTAAATCGTTAAGTCATTTGCCAAGCTTTCTGCTTCAAATATCTTTCGAAATTCGTCGAAATAGTCATCAGAGAAAAATATATTGTGAATACTTAACGATTTATTCACGTAGTCCTTAAGGCCCCAATAAAATATAAGTGCGGAGGAAGATTTCTCTTGGTTTAAGATTACTCTAGGTTGTATTTCTTTCGACAAGAGTTTCTTGTACGTCGGATAAATATCCATATTGCTAACGACAACATTTGCCTTTTCAATTTGAGTGATGTTGTATCGAATTCCAACTGCTATTCTTTCTTCAACAATAATTTCTTCCACTTTAGAATTGAATATAAATTCTACACCTTGTCGTTTTGCTAATTCATAAAGTTGAAAAGTGATATCATACATTCCTTTGTCAGGGATGAAGGCTCCTATACCCTGTTCTACGTGAGGAAGCAATTGCATCAGTGCAGGAGTTTTGTAAGGGCTACTTCCATTATAAGTCGCATACCGTTGGAAGTATTGAATAGTCTTTGGGTTCTTGAAATATTTGTTAAGTTGAACGGTATAGCTACCCATTAATGGCAGACGAGGAATACGAAGGATACCCTTCCAAAACGCGCTTGTTTTATACAGTTTCGAAAGTTTAAGCGGACGCTCTAAGAACAATGGAGCAGTCGTATTGTATATGAATTCCGCTTTGGAAAAGAAAGCTCTGACTTTTTCCTCGTCTTCATCAAAAGCTTGAGCAAGGGCTTTTATATTCTCTTCTTTATTTCCTTTCGCCTCGAAAACATATCCGTCTGGATAAAAATATTTGCAAAGAATTGGAAGTTCAGAATATGCAAAGTGACTAGACATTCTTTCGCCGCAGAGTTCAAACAATTCTTCAACGTATTGCGGTAAGGTGAATAAACTAGGACCTCGATCGAAACGAAACTCTCCCATTTTAAATTCAGATAATTTCCCGCCAGGATATGCAGAAGCCTCATAAACCTTAACGGCGTAGCCTTTACGCGCCAAACGAATGGCTGCAGCAACGCCGCCAATCCCCGCTCCTATTACAATTGCTTTTTTCATTCCGTATTAGCAAAGAAAAAAGAAAAGAACCGAAATGTTCAAATCAATTTTCATTTTTAAAATAGATGTGTATATTTGCACCCCATTTATGGCGAGGTAGCTCAGCTGGTTAGAGCGTGCGATTCATAATCGCAAGGTCTTGGGTTCAAGCCCCAATCTCGCTACTTTTTAAACCCCTTGATATTTCAGGGGGTTTTTCATTTTTATTGTTGTACTTTTGCGCCCAAATTAAGAATCGCGCAATGCAAAAAATTAGAAACATCGCTATTATCGCCCACGTTGACCATGGTAAAACTACTTTGGTAGATAAAATGCTTCATGCAGCCAAATTGTTCAGAGATAATGAAGTGCATAACGACTTAATTCTTGATAACAATGACCTAGAGCGTGAGCGTGGTATCACTATTTTAGCGAAGAACGTTTCTATTCAATACAAAGACTATAAGATTAACATTATTGACACTCCAGGTCACAGTGACTTCGGTGGAGAAGTTGAGCGTGTATTGAATATGGCTGAAGGTGTATTACTATTAGTAGATGCTTTTGAAGGAGCAATGCCACAAACTCGTTTCGTATTGCAAAAGGCAATTCAAATGGGCTTAAAGCCAATTGTTGTCATCAACAAAGTAGATAAAGAGAATTGTCGTCCAGACGAAGTTCACGAACAAGTGTTCGATTTAATGTACAGTTTAGGTGCAACAGAAGATCAGTTGGATTTCGCAACAGCCTATGGTGCTGCGAAGAACGGTTGGATGAGTTTAGATTGGAAAGTTCAGACAGATACAATTGAGCCTTTATTAGATTTGGTTATTGAGCACATTCCTGCTCCTGTTAAAAGAGAAGGAACTCCACAAATGTTGGTTACATCATTAGACTATTCAACATACACAGGACGTATGGCTATCGGAAAACTTCATCGCGGCGAGTTAAAAGCTGGAATGAATGTTACCCTTGCAAAGCGTGACGGTGTTATGGTAAAAGGAAAAATTAAAGAATTGTACATTTTTGAAGGATTAGGTAAACGTAAAGTTGAGTCTGTTGTATCTGGAGACATCTGCGCAATTAACGGAATGGAGAATTTCGAGATTGGAGACACCTTCACCGACTACGAAAACCCCGAGGCATTGCCTACTATCTCAGTAGATGAGCCAACGATGAGTATGTTGTTTACAATCAATGACTCTCCTTTCTTCGGTAAAGAAGGTAAGTTTGTAACTAGCCGTCACATTAAGGAACGTTTAGAAAAAGAATTAGAAAAGAACTTAGCGCTTCGCGTTCAAGAAACAGATAAGGCAGACCGTTTCAATGTATTTGGAAGAGGTGTACTTCACTTGTCTGTATTGATTGAAACTATGCGTCGCGAAGGATATGAATTGCAAATTGGACAACCTCGCGTTATTCTTAAGACCATTGACGGGGTTAAGAGCGAGCCAATAGAAGAGTTGACCATAGATCTTCCAACAGAGATGGCGGGTACCGCTATTGAATCTGTATCGAAGCGTAGAGGTGAAATGAAAAACATGGAGCCTAAGGCGGATCGCACGGTTATTGAATTTGAAATCCCTTCTAGAGGTATCATTGGATTAAGAAGTTATTTGTTGACTGCCACTCAAGGTGAAGCAATCATGACTCACCGCTTTAAAGAGTATCAGCCAATGAAGGATGAAATTCCTGGTCGTTTGAATGGTTCTTTAATTTGTATGGAAACAGGTAATGCCATTGCATATAGTATCAGTAACCTTCAAGACAGAGGAAAATTCTTCGTTGAAGCCATGCAAGAAGTATACGAAGGTCAGGTTATTGGTGAACACTCTCGTGATAACGACTTGGTTATTAACGTTACAAAAACGAAACAATTAACGAACATGCGTGCTTCTGGTACGGATGCAAAAACTGTTATGGCTCCACCAATTCAATTCACTTTGGAAGAAGCTCTTGAATATATTGGTCCAGATGAATACGTTGAGGTTACTCCGAAGTCTATTCGTATCCGTAAGGTATATTTGAATGAGGGCGACCGCAAGCGTTTTGCTAGGCAGTTTACTCAGCAATAAATTTCTTGGGGTTATTAACAATTTGATTGTTTATTAACTATCTTTGCTGTTATGGTAGTTGCTGTAACAGAAGGCGTGAAAATTTCAGTTTTTTCTTTGTTTGAAGAAAGAATGTCGGCTGCCCCTCAAGGCAGCTTCGTCTTTTCCTACCGTATTTCCATTGAGAATCAAAACGATTACCCCATTCAACTTTTACGAAGACATTGGTTCATTACTGATTCCAATGGATTGAAACGCGAAATCGAAGGTCCAGGTGTCATTGGAGAGCAGCCTGTTATTGCTCCAGGAGAGAATTTCTCTTATACATCAGCATGTGACTTACAATCTCCTTTTGGTATCATGAAGGGTTTCTATTCTATGCAAATGAAGGGAGCCTCTTCCCTATTCAAAGTTCAGGTTCCAGAGTTTTCTTTGGAAGCTGATTTCATGAAGAATTAAAATTTACAATCATATCTTCTATTATATTCCTAGTTCTTGAATTTTAATTTCGAGGCCCTTAGAGATTTGACCTTTAGCTCTTCTTCGATTTAACGAAGGTCGAAATGATTTCGAAATCCAAAATATATTGAAGATTCAAATCGTCACGTTTATTTTTGAGAAAATTTCACACTTGACGAAGCAAGAAAAAAACGTTAACCCCATCAATTCTAATGATTAATGAGTTCTTTCAAGCAATTAATCGTTAAATTCGCAAACATCAATCAACGGTTTTGAATGAATGTCAACGCTAAAATATTTGTAGCAGGGCACAATGGCTTGGCAGGAAGTGCAATTGTAAAAAGGCTAAACTCTTTCGGATTTAACAATTTAATCCTCAAACCCCGATCAGAACTAAATTTGTTAGATATCTACGAAGTTGAAAAATTCTTTCAATCAGAAAGGCCGGAATTTGTTTTTTTAGCCGCAGCAAAAGTGGGTGGCATTGTTGCCAACAATACATATCGTGCCGATTTTCTTATCGAAAACCTCACCATTCAGAACAACGTTATTTCAAGTGCATATAAGTCCGGAGTAAAGAAATTATTGTTTCTTGGAAGCACCTGTATTTATCCCAAAAACGCGCCTCAACCCTTAAACGAAAATTCACTTCTAACCAGTGAGTTGGAATATACGAATGAGCCATATTCCATCGCTAAAATAGCTGGAATTAAATTGTGTGAGAGTTATAACATTCAGTATGGAACTAATTTTATTTCGGTCATGCCTACCAATTTGTACGGTCCTGGAGATAATTTTAATTTCGAGAAATCCCATGTATTACCTGCCCTACTGAGAAAAATTCACCTTGCCAAGTGCCTTCAAGAGAATAATACTGAAGCCATTCTTTCAGATTTAATTGAAAGAGATTATTCGAAAGCTTTAGAATATTTAAAATCAATTGGTGTGTCTGATGGTGTCGTTAACATCTGGGGATCGGGTAAGCCTTTGCGTGAATTTATGTGGTCAGAGGATATGGCCAATGCCTGCATTCACATAATGGAAAATGTCAATTTTCCCGATCTGATTACGTCAGAAGAAATTCGTAATACTCACATAAACATTGGTACTGGAGAAGAAATTTCAATTGCAGAGCTTGCAGCTTTAATCGCCGAAGTTGTTGGGTACAAAGGAATGTTTCATTTCGATTCAACCAAGCCAGATGGAACCATGCGCAAATTAACTGATGTTTCAAAATTGCATTCTCTCGGATTCAAGCATGAAGTCGCGCTGCGAGAAGGAGTTGAACGAGTATATGCATGGTATCTTGAAAATTCAGCAAACGCAAAACATTAATTGAAGACACTACTGTACATACTATACTGGCCCCTTAACGCCTTTTGGTTAAGTCTTCAGGGTGTAGCCTTTTGGAAGGTTCGCTGTTATGGTTTTCTTTTCGTTTCGAATAAGGGGCAATTTATTTTAGGAAAGGACTTCTTAGTCAATTCACACCGTTTTGCGAATATTATTGGAAGCGGCTTCTCCTCTTCTATCATGATTGGAAAGAATGCAAAGCTTGCAATAGGTGAAAATGTTGGTTTTTCAAATTCAACCATTTGTTGTCGCGAAGAAATTACCATCGGCGATCATACCATTATCGGTGGAAACTGTAAAATTTGGGATACCGATTTCCATCCAACTTCCATTGAGCAGCGAACAATAGATATCGATTCAAATGCCAAGAACTCCCCTATTCATATTGGGAAATATGTTTTTATTGGTGCCGATTCAATCTTAATGAAAGGCATTACTGTTGGTAATTTCGCTGTGATTGGCGCAGGAAGTGTTGTTCGAACTAACATTCCTGAAAACGAAGTATGGGCTGGAAATCCTGCCGTTTTCGTTAAGAAAATCTCGAAATAAAAAAAGGCTGGAAAAATTCCAGCCTTTCTATTTGAAGTCATCTTCTTATTCTTTAATGATCTTGTAAGTTCCAATGTTCTTTCTATTCTGACGAAGTGTTACCTGATAGGTTCCTTTCGCCCATTTTTCAGAAGGGATTAAAATATTCTGCTGTTGTGTTCCATATTCATGAGCAGGAATCGCGTAAATAGTTCTTCCAACTGCATCCAACACCAATACCTCTATTGATTCTGGCTTTGAAAGCTGGAATTGAATGCGCGTAGATGCAGTTGTTGGATTTGGGAAAGCAACAACATTGAGTACATTCACCATATTCTCTTCAACACCAATGATTGCATCTTCATAGACAATGAAATCGTCCAAAGCACCTTCAACCAAAGAACCGCCATTTAGATTAACTGTTGGACGAAGGCTGTCGCTTGCTATAAACTGAAGTTTCATCTGTGCAGTTGGAGTCATGTAATCACCAACATGGAATGCATTTCTTCTCCAGCGCATATCACTCGTTTTTGTATTTTCAACATACGTCCAAGTAGATCCGTTGTTGTTACTCATTCTAACCTGCCAGTAATCTGCTCCTGGATTTGCGCCACCTGGAGGACTGTTCGTATACCAGCGGTAGTAGCTAATAACAGGATTCGTGAAACTTGAAAGATCGATTGTTGTGGTTTGCAAAGTGGTTTTTCCTGCATCGACGTCATTTTCTCCTATTCCACCTCCGATGGTTCCGTTTCCAGTGAAGAAGCAATACTCACCCGATGGAGTTACTTGATCGCCTGTTTGAACAATAGTTCCAGGAGAAACATCAACAGTTGTGCTTGGAATTGGAATTTCCAATAACCAGATTCCTGTTGTTGCGTTGTCACCTGCAACTCCTGTTTGCCAGGTGCCCCAATCTTCGTTGTTATCGCAATCGTGACGTCCAACTTCGTTTACACCAATTAATGTTATATGCGGAAGTGTTGGGAATGAAGCTTGATGAGCACCTACAGGATTAACAGTTCCTACCGAACCGTTTGTATCATTGGCCGTGAAGTAATATTTTAGAATTGTTCCAGGATTAAAACCATCAAAGGTGGTTTCAAAAGATCCCGACGCGTCGGTCATTGCAACAGTTTGCCAAGGTGCATTATTAACTTGATAATGACAGTTTACATCAGATAAGTACTGTGTGTAAGGGAAGAATAAATCTAAATCTGCAGTAAGTGTAATCGGCACAATAGGGCTTGCAAAAGCCTGTGGTGAGTGATTTATAACGGCTGGAGAGATCAGTGTAATTCCATGTAAATAAAATCCTTGAACAATAGCATTTCCATTTGGTGTTCCGTTGGTTATATCTCCATCATTATCATCGGCCAATAAAACATCTAACAAAATGTCAGTATATGCTTCTCCTTCGTTTCCATCAGCAGTTTCTGCTTGCAAACCAGCATAAGCTTCAACGAACAAAGGCATCGTTGCATTCCAATCCCCTCCCATTAATAGGTGCGTATCGTACCAAGCCCCCATAATTATTTCTCCATCTGCATGAACCTCTCCTACTAAATCTTGCGGATATACCTTGCGCTCTGTATCATATCTTCTTATACCATCTTCGTTGTCTGTATAGAAACCAACTCCTACAACTGGACTGTTGCCTAAAGAAATTCCCCAATAATCAGCATAACCCTCTCCAACAGCCCCATTGAAAAAAAATGAACTTTGGCTTTGATAATAGTTATCGTTAATTCCATGACCGTATTCGTGAAATACGACATCTGATAAAAGACTTGTCGCGTTACAACCATTGCCGATCGCATAAAAGTTAATTGAACTACCATCATAAAAGGCATTGCAATCACCGGAAGTTAAGTCGATATTGGTTGGAAGTTGGAAATCCATTCCTGTAAAAGTTGGCATCCAACTTTTGCAATGGTCGTGAATACGATTCACACTTTTATATGCAGAAAGTTCACGAACATTAGCAGCTGTATTCATATCAATAACGTTTAAGCCAGCCTGAAGCGTTACATTCTTTTGTGGAATTGTTCCGTTTGTATTCACAGTACTCCACGGCCCCTCAAGTCTTACAATTGCATTGGTACCAGCGTTAACAGGTAAGGTTCCAGATCCGTTTATATCCGATGTATAATCAGTTCCACCCACCGTAACATAAATGTTATTCAATCCCTCATTTGTGACTACACCATATGGATTGGTCATGTGCACATCTCCGTTAACCTGCACGTCAACAACAAGCTCTTCTCCTCCGGTTTTTTTAGGACCACCCTCAGCATGGCAAACCAAGTTCTTTCGCATTAATATTTTCCCTGTTATCGCGTCAATGTATGTAAGGTAACGTTGCGGAACATTTTGAGAGTTTCGCGTTGAAACAGTTACAACGTAGATTTTACGATACTCAAATGAACTAGCCTTAGGTACGGGTAAAATCGAAATATCCCCTGATGATCTAATAATTTCAATGGTTGAGGTAATTCCTTGTAAGGCTGCTAATCTAGCTTGCTGCAAACCTATCACAGGCTTGTCCTCCAATTGAATATCATGGTGAACACCAAAAGCGAATTGAACCACTTTTCCATTCACCAACTTCACAGAAGACTTACTAAAAAGAACTTTCATACCATTGAAAGTCTGGTCGAAAACAACGTTTGTGAATTTATTAGTCTTTATTTCAGGTCTCGCGGAGAGCAGAATCGTTCCAGCAGAAAAAGACTGGTTTATTTCATTCAAAAATGAAATGGCTCTTTCAGCGTCGGTAGAGCCTATTGCTTCAATTGGATTTCCGAAAGCCTTTGTCGGCATTCCCGTTCTTTCAGAAAAGAGTGATGTCCATTTTGGATGCGCTCCTTGAAACGACTTCCAAACAGAAGAATTCGATAGAGTCATTTGTTTGTCGGAGTGATAGGCCTCTTCTGATTGATAGAGTCTTACTTCCAAAGGGTCGGAATTTCTTTCAATATCGTTTTGTCCAAAAATGGAAAAAGATAAAAACAACGAAAGGCCTAAGAATATCTTGCGCATTTTGATTAAGGTTTAAGACCCTAATAAACGAAGAAATGTTGAAACAAAAAAGCGAATTACTTTTTCTTTTCGGCCAAAAGAGAAAACATGCTTTGCATTAATTCCTCACGAGCCAACAACTCACGCTCGAGTTTTTCCTTCTGTGCTTTAACCTCATTCAATTCTTCTTGAAGAGGATTCACCAGAGGCGTAGTAGAATTATTTTTGTTTTCCATGGTCATGAGATGGGCAAATATATTTCATTTTACTCTAAATACATTCCCTAGAGTAAAAAAGTTCGAGAAAAGTATTTTTCACCCCATTCCAAATGAGGTTCTTCCTTGAACAAACCGTAAACAGTGCTTCCTGTACCCGACATACTTGAATAAATCGCTCCTGCTTTCAAGAATGCCGACTTAATCGCGGCAATTTCAGGATACAATCGGAAAACACTATGCTCGAAATCATTCCTTAATTCAACTTTCTCGAAATCTTTGTGTTGAATAAATTCTTTCCAATTGAAATTGGATGACTTTGGTTCAATCCTATGAAAAGCTTGAGCTGTAGAGATGTGTACACCAGGATTTACAACCACTAAATATTTTCCTTCCAAATTGAATTCAACAGGAACAACAACTTCACCTCTTCCTGAAACTAAAGCAGGTTTGTTCTGAATGAAGAATGGACAATCGCTTCCCAATTGCGCCGCGAAGTCTTCCAACTGCGTAACACTCAAGTTCAATTGAAACAGTTCGTTGAGTGCCTTCAACATAAAAGTCCCGTCACTTGATCCACCACCCATACCCGCTCCACTGGGAATAATCTTGTGCAAATGAATGTGTACATTTCCAATACCGTGAGAATCTCGGAGGAATTGCCAAGCTTTAAAAACTATATTTTTCTCGGTTGGAATATCATAAGATAGCCCGGTGCAAATCAAGGATGTGTCTTCCGTAGTAACAGTCACTTCCAAAATATCGCACAACGGAATGGGCAGAAACAAACTCTCGAGATTGTGAAATCCATCGGTTCGTTTCTCGGTGATGAACAAACCCAAATTAATTTTTGCGTTTGGAAAGACAATCATATTAGTCGAGGTATCCCATTTGTGTCAATGCGCGCGTATCGTTCCTCCACTTTTCAACTTTCACGAACATTTCCAAAAACACTTTCTTACCTAAAAAGCTTTCCATGTCTTTCCGAGCATTGGTCCCTACTCGCTTCAACATGCTTCCTTGGTGGCCAATGATGATGGCCTTTTGCGATTCACGTTCAGTAAGAATGACAGCAGAAATGCGAATAATGGTTGGCTCTTCTTTAAAGGCTTCCACCATGACTTCACATGAATAAGGAATTTCTCGGTCGTAGGTGGTGAAGATTTTCTCGCGAATAATCTCACTTACGAAGAAGCGTTGCGTGCGATCTGAGATTTCATCTTTCGGGAAGAAGGCCGGATGTTCTGGAAGAACCGCAAGAATTTCATTCAGTAATTCTTTCGTATATATTTTCTCTAATGCAGATACGGGGAATACTTTCGCGTTTGGTAATGCTTCATTCCAAAATTGAAAAGCTTCATTGGCCTTCTCCGTTCCAGCTTTATCGAATTTATTCAACACAACGAAAATGGGAACTTCCATTTTCTTCAATCGATTGAAGGTTTCTTCGTGAAGTCCTTTTTTGTCGAGAAGATCAATGACAAGCAAAATAAGATCTGCATCTTTCAATGCATTTCCAACCGATTTCATCATTCCTTCTTGCAATTTATACTTTGGATCGAGCACACCTGGGGTGTCGCTGTACACGATTTGATAGCCCTCATCGTTCAAAATGCCCATAATGCGGTGTCTAGTAGTCTGCGCTTTTGGAGTAACAATACTCAGCTTCTCACCCATTAACGCGTTCATTAGGGTTGACTTACCTGCATTAGGATTTCCAATTAAGTTCACAAAACCCGCTTTGTGAGCGGTCTGAATTTCTCCCTCTTCTATTTTTTCTTGCATATTGCTTGTAAAATTAGTTATATTTGCACTCCCAAAGGGGAAAACTTTTATAGTGCGGGGTGGAGCAGTTGGTAGCTCGTTGGGCTCATAACCCAAAGGCCACAGGTTCGAGTCCTGTCCCCGCTACAAGGAGAGAAAAGTCGTCAATTATGGCGACTTTTTTTGTTTTACGCCTCTCCAAAACCCTTGTAAATATTGGGATTATACGAAAAAAGGGGTTGATATTTGAGGTTAGATAATTTCGTTTTACGGGACGAATTACTAAACCCTCGGGGAACACCGTTTTTTGAATCCTCAATTTTGTTTCTAAATCAGCTGACGCCCATAAATACTGCACTTCACGGGCGATGGCGAGGACTTCATTTAGGTAAAAATCATGGTTAGATACTTTTTTTCGCTCTAGTTCCAATCTGGCCTCTTTTAGGGCTTTTTCCATCTTTATATGATCCAAATAACCTTTGTATTTTTCCGCTGACAAAGACACGTTGGATAACCAATATCGTTCATCTAATTGCCTAAGTTTCGCATCCTCTTCTCCTATTTCCCTCTCAAGCGACATAATCCTTCTCAGAGCCAAAGTTTTGGTTTCTTCAAAAAACCTTTCAAGCTCTGATTTGAATGTGGACTCGACAACCTCGCTTAGTACATACTGACCAAGCAGGTTAAAAAATTTGTCGTTTAAACCTTCATTTAGTGCTTTCTTTGAACTTTCAGCATTGAAAGTTGCTGCCTTGCACTTGTTACACTTATAATAATGTACTCCCTTTTTCTTTACCTCATAACCAGTAAGGCGCTGGTCACAATTGCCGCAGCGTAAAAATCTAGCTAAAGGTCTATTGATGTGCGAAGCCTCGCTAGCATAAGGAACCCGCTTCGGTGCTTCAATCAAGTCATTAATTCGCAAGAAATCATCTTGGGATATCATTTTTGGCCAACTGCCTTCAGCTGGTTCATCCAAAAGCGAATTGACTATTATGCCGCAATAAAATGGCTTTCGCCACATATCACTCAACTGACTTTTCGTTACCGAAAAACCTAATTCTGAAAGACGTGCTCTTATAAAAACATCACGTTCGCCTTCCAACTTCCACTTCCAAGCTAATGTTAATAATTTTCCTTGTTCATTGATAAAAATCTCTTGCTTAAAGTACTTCAGCCTATAATCAATAACCCTAGTTCCTCTCATCGTATAACCCAATGGGGCTTTGCCTAACCAATTACCAGCCTTGAGGAATTTGATCATCCCAGGGAGTGTTCTCTCTAATCTTTCTTGATTCTCTACCTGTGCTTTAAGTAGCTTGTCATAAATCTCGTATCGTTCACGAAGGTTGTTAGTACAGAGCCCTGTACTGGTTTCTATCAGGTGAATACCTCTTTTTTCAACTAGGTCATGGACAATTCCAATAGCCGAAGCGCCAGTGCGTGAGAATCGATTGATGAACCTAATTGCAATTGCAAAAGGTTTCTGCGGAGCTTCAGTAGTAACCCAATCGTAGAGGCGCTTGAACTCTTTTCGACTCATATCTTCAGTGGCAGATTCAATTGTAAAACCAAAAGTTGCTATTATGTTGTAGCCATGTATTTTGGCATATTCCATTATATCTTCATATTGTACTTCAAGGCTGCTCTCGTGCTGAGAACTTGAGCTAATGCGAGTGTAGCACACGATATTTCGATTTTCAGATAAACTTTCTGATTTCGGGGTAATAAATTTCTTAAATAGTTCTTTGTGTATCATTGATATATTAATTAGTCCTCGCCATCGCCCGTGAAGTGCAGTATTTATGGGCGTCAGCTGATTTAGAAACAAAATTGAGGATTCAAAAAACGGTGTTCCCC
>JBILTF010000063.1:0-13289 GCA_044371675.1 Flavobacteriales bacterium | reverse complement strand
GTGAAAGACTACACTCCAGCAGATGCTGTTCATTATGATTTCTACACCACAGCAGGAGGAATTATGGAGAAGCGTGATAACAGCAATCCAGAGTTCGTTGTACCAGAAGCATTGGCACAAAAAATTCAGAACAAACAGTTCGGCCGTTATGCAAATGAGAAAGGTGAATTGCCTTCTTGTTTCATTGCCGATTTAGATATCACCGGTGGTAACAGCGGAAGCCCTGTATTGGATGCAAACGGAAACGTGATTGGTATTGCCTTCGACGGCAACTGGGAAGCTATGAGCGGAGACATTGCATACGAACCAGCCTTGCAACGCACGATTGCAGTTGACATTCGTTATGTGTTGTTCATTGTTGAAGAGCTTATGGGCGGAAAGAATATTGTAGATGAGATGTTGTTTGTGAGAGGAGCTCGGAACTAATTGAAATTAGATATTTGAAAAAAGGAGCGACAATTCGCTCCTTTTTTTTTGCTTACAACAATAAATTAATCAATACATAAGTTTCTTATGTATATTTGTCCTATGTATTCATCAGAACTAATTAAAGGCACTCTTCGAACCATTGTTTTAAATCTCTTAAAAGAGAATAGACGCATGTATGGTTACGAAATAACACAGCGGGTAAAGGAACTTACCGACGACAAAATACAAATCACGGAAGGGGCTTTATATCCTCTTCTTCACGCTTTGGAAGCGAGTGAAGACTTGGAAACCGAGGTGGAATTTATTGGGAAGCGCCAACGTAAATACTACCGCTTAACAAAACAAGGCAAGGCAACGAGCAAAAAGAAAATAGACGAACTCCGAGAGTTTATGGAGACACTTCATATTCTCTTGGATGCGAATAAAGGAACGAGCCATGGTCTCATTAACTGACGAACAAGTTGATTTCATTCAAAAAGAAATTGAATCGCATGGAATTAGTTTGCCTGATCTGCAAGCTAATTTGATAGATCACATGTGTACAATTATTGAAAATGAAATGTCGGAAAACGACGACTTCCGCTCGTTCTTTTATTCAATCCTTCCACGTTTTTTTCATGACAACTTACATGAAATTGAAATGGAAACCATTCAATTAATTCACCAACAAAAATTCAAACACATGAAAAAAGCATTGAACTACGTATTAACCCTTTCCAGCATTTTACTGGTTACTGGTGTAATCTTTAAAATATTCCATTTGCCCGGAGCAGCTGCTTGTTTTGTAGCAGGAACAGGCATTTCCGTGCTAGCAGTCTTTCCACTTTTATTAATTCTACTTTACAAGCAGCCTATTTCACTTATTCAAAAAGGGGTAGACTTTCTAGGAACCTTGAATGTTCTTTTATTCTCGGTAGGATGCCTGTTCAAAGTCATGCACTGGCCAATGGCAACTATTTTAATGCTCTCAGGAATTTCCTTGCATTGCTTGGTCTATGTACCCCTGTATTTCTATCAACAGCGAAGAACTAACGACGACAAGTGGCGAGGAACATTGAACAGCTTTCTATTCTTACTTCTTGGAATTATGCTGTTCATGTTGTTCAATTTGAAAGTGCAGTTAGGATGGTAAGAAGGTTTCAATGACCGACTTAATTGTTCTTAGAAGCAAAAAGGTCGACCAATGGTCGACCTTTTTTATTTCATTCCATGTTGAATTACAAATGCATGAATTCTTTTTTCTTCAACAAATATTCTTCTGTCTCTCTGAATTCAGGATCGTCTACGCAGCAGTCAACTGGACAAACCGCAGCGCACTGTGGCTCATCGTGGAATCCAACGCACTCGGTACATTTGTCTGAAACGATGTAATAAACATCCATGCTCTTCGCTTCTTGTATTCCGTCTGCATCTAACTCACCACCGCCGTTCAATGGCGACATGATTCCACGAAGTCCTGTTCCCTCGCTGTACTTCCACTCTGCTCCACCTTCGTAAATCGCGTGGTTCGGACACTCTGGTTCGCATGCACCGCAGTTGATGCATTCGTCTGTAATCATTATTGCCATATTCTGCTATTTATCTGAATTCAACCTTAATTTCGCATGCAAATTTAATACACCTACGATGAATTCAACTCTAGAACAACGAATTCAAACATTTGTTCAACTGGGACAGGCTCTGCAGCTGTTTTCGACCAAGCAAGAATGGCCTGGATACGCATGCGGATTAACTGAAGAGGAGTTCAACGGAGTGAATGACGTCATTGAATCAGCATTTACATTCAACGGTTGGTTCACGGCTGCTAATGTTCGTCAAGCCCTTTCGGCTTGGGCGAATGAGCTCACGGCTGAAAAATTAACTGCCTGGACAAAGGACCACTCCTATGCCACTTCGCCAAAAACAATTGCTGTGATCTGCGCTGGAAATATTCCTGGTGTTGCCTTTCATGATATTCTATCTGTGCTTATTTCAGGACATAAGCTTCTGATAAAACTGAGTTCGGATGACCCTTTACTTATTCCTGCACTTTTAAAAATTGCAGGGAAGTTTGAAAATGATTTCGAATTGAATTATTCTTTTTCCAAAGGGAAATTAGAAAATTTCGCTGCCGTTATTGCCACAGGTAGCAATTCCACGGCTGTTCACTTCCACAACTATTTCGGGAAATATCCGCACATCATTCGTCAAAATAGAAACAGCGTAGCCATTCTCGATGGAAAAGAAACGGACGAGCAATTGGAAAAGCTAGGAAACGATCTTTTCGATTATTTCGGACTTGGATGTCGTAATGTCACTAAGTTATACCTTCCAACCGAATTCGATTTGAATCGAATCTTCAACGGAATTTTCAGCTTTCAGTCGATAGCTACGCACAACAAATACGCAAACAACTACGATTACAACAAGGCTGTTTGGTTGTTGAATAACGAAGACCTTTTGGAAAACGGATTTGTTATTTTCAAGGAAGACAAAAACATTGCATCGCCTGTGGCCTCTGTGTTTTACGAGCGTTACGAAAACAAAGAAGCATTGCTTCAACACCTGAAGAATCACGAAAACCAAATTCAGTGTATTGTTGGGAATGACTTTATTCCTTTCGGAAATAGTCAATGCCCTACGTTATCTGATTACGCAGACAACGTGAATACCCTTGAGTTTTTAATGTCTTTAAACGCGTAAGAATTACGTAGAATTGAATTTGTAGTCCTCAAACAAGACCTATATTTGAACCATGAATAAGATTATTTCATTGTCGGCAATTGCGGCAGTTTCATTGGCAGTTTTTTCTTCTTGCGAAACAGATGTTGACCTCACCGCTCCATACGCGAGTACTACGATTGTTTTCGGATTGTTAGATCCACAGGCCGATACTCAATTCGTGAAAGTGAATAAGACCTTTCTTGGTGATGGAAATTTGAACGAGTACGCCATGATTCGCGACAGTTCGGAATACAAGTGGGAAGAATTTACTTCTTTGCGCATTGACGAGTACGTTACAGGCAATCCTAATCCAATTGCAACACATAACCTTTCGCCAATTACCATTAACAACAAAGACGTGAACGGCATGTTCTACGGACCGTCTCAAACCGTTTATTACTTTGCGACTCCTTCCGGACTTAATCCCAACGCTACCTATAAACTCGTTGCCGATTTCGTTTCTCGTCCTGATGTATTCGCATGGACAAACGTTATTCCTTCAGCCAATGTCTTTTTCCAAAGTCCACAAACCAATTTAGGGATGTCGTTCGCCTCGATAAACACCGTAACAGGAGCAATCGATTATCGCGACAATGTTTCCATTCGTTGGACACCGATTGACAATGCTGAGATTTATGATTTAGCTCTTCGTTTTTACTATACAGAAAACGTATATTCTGACAATGCGCTTACCCTATTGGTCTCCTCTACCGATAAGTTCATTGACTGGAAAATCGGAACATTCAACGCTGATGACATTGATTTGAATTCAGGTTACTACAACCTCACGTTCAATGCTGAACCATTCTTCTCGTATATCGGCACGAACCTAATAACAGACACGCACATTCGTCGCGAAGTGGGAACATACGACGGAAATAAAACCCGTGCTTTCGAATTGCGCATGGGATTAGCTAACGATGAGCTCAAGACGTACATTAACGTGAACAACCCTGTGACCGGTATAATTCAAGAGCGCCCAAGCTACACAAATGTTGTTGGTGGTTTAGGTTTATTTGCTTCACGTGCCAGTGCATATGTGTTGAACATTCCGTTGGAGGCTGGTAACGGAACCAGCAACATTAATGCGCTTATGAACGGCTCCTACACATTTGATTTAAATTTCTGCGATCCGAATCCGAGTAATACGGAATTCACTTGCTATTAAGAATTTTCGAGTATTAAAAAAGGGAGCATACTGCTCCCTTTTTCATTTCAATAAACTTCTATTATTTCTTTAAGAAATAGGTTTCACTTGATGCTGTCTTCAAAAAGTACAATCCATTTGCAAGTGCGTTCACTTCAATTTGAGAATTGTCTGAAAGGCTTCCCTCTAAAACACGTTTTCCTTCCATATTGAAAATAGCATAAGCGACATTATTCGCGTTTTTCCATTGAACCGTTAAGTAATCCGCTGTTGGATTAGGAAACACAGCAAGTTGTGGCGCGCTAGACTCGATAACACCAATGGGTTGAGATGCCACCAACACACCTGAATTCGTTCCCGCGGTATAATTCACTTGAACCAAAGCAACCATAAACTCCTGAGCTAAAAATTTATACTCAATCGTTTCGGGACGATCGAACTGAAATCCAAAACCCAACAGATCTACATAAATCGAGTCTGCAGCATTGATTGTTGTTTTAACACGAATTACATCGTAAGAGGTTCCGAAGTAATTCACCGTACCCCAGCCGTCTACTTCATTTACACGCGTCTGATTGGTCTTTCTATATCCCAATGTAGGAATTTGAATGACCTGCTCTGAAACGCTTGTATGCAAGTCTCCGAAAGCAACTGGATAATCGTAGACAACATCTACAGGACTCGCTTGTTGCGGAATTGGAATACCGCTTACCGTAGCGCCTACTCCCACAATAGCGTAACGGCTGTTGTTGTTTTGGTAGTACGAGTAAATATCTTCCAACGTAACAGGAAGTCCTTGCGTGCTTCCACCTATTGAAGCCAGGCCTACGGCAAAATCTGAATTGTGTTCAGAATCAAAAGGGCTATTGAAAAATATTTGGTATGTGAAAGGTGTTGAGGAAATATCTACACACTCCGTTTGCTGAATATTTCCAGTTAACGTAAGATTCGTTTCATCGAAGTTCCAAACGTGATTCGGACCTGTATCCCCTTCATCGAATGTTCCGACATAATTTGCATTTTCTTGGGCGAGAATATCACCGCCCATGGGCATATTATTTTTGGTTATAGTAATTTGTGCGCTCAAACATAAAGGCGCCACAATCAAAACGCTGAGTAACAGTTTTTTCATTTCATTAAGGTTGTATACGAAGGTATAAAATTTAGTTAATATGTTGTGAGCAAAAATTTCGACATGCTTGTCACATACCCAAGTTAGCAGAGTACATTCGTTGAGAAGCTTAAACAAAATTTTTGGAGATTTAAAACATGGATAAATACGATTTCGTAATCTTAGATATCATTCAGACTTTCCGTAAAAACAACAAAAGTCAATACATTAAACTCAATCAATTAGAGGCAAATTTCTGGACACGAATTCAGCGAGACGCTGCCCACCAAACTCATAGCACGCAACTTGGTGAACGCGTAACGAAATTATACCTTGAAGGGTTTATTGTAAACAAAGGCGGTCTGGGTTACAACGTAACCAAGAAAGGAAAAGAACAAATTGTTGTTCTTTCCAATATTGAAGAGATTTCTTAAAGCATCTCGTTCGCTAAGTTCGCTAGCTCGCTTCTTTCTCCTTTTTCGAGTGTAATGTGACAATATAAATCTTGTCCTTTCAATCTATCCATTACATATGACAATCCGTTCGATTGCTCATCGAGATAAGGAGTGTCGATCTGACGAACATCCCCTGTTAAAATAACTTTCGTGTTTTCTCCAGCGCGCGTAATAATTGTCTTCACTTCATGCGGAGTAAGGTTCTGTGCTTCATCAATTATAAAAACGCAATTGGAAAGACTTCTTCCGCGAATGAATGCTAACGGCGTAATCATAATTCTTCCATCGGCTTGCATTTCGTCGATCACTTTTCTCTTTTTTTCATTTTCCGAATATTGTTTTTTAATAAAATTCAGATTATCGAAAAGCGGTTGCATGTAGGGTGAAACTTTTTCTTCTGCGTCGCCTGGAAGGAAACCAATATCTCTGTTCGAAAGTGGAATAATTGGGCGAGCCAAAATCAATTGATCGAACCCGTTGCGCATTTCCAAAGAACCCGCTAATGCAAGTAAGGTTTTTCCTGTTCCCGCAACACCCGAAATTGTGATTAATTTTATTTCAGGATTCATAATGGCATGAAGCGCGAAAGCTTGTTCCGCATTCTTGGGTTTAATGCCCATGGCATAAACTTTATCTATACGCTCAACTTTCTTTTCTATTCCACCGTGAAAAGCAAGTGCACTAGAAGTCCCTGACTTCAAAACATAAAAATGATTGTTGTGTTTCTCTTTACCTAAGATCTTTGCGTCTTTCAATTCACCTGCGGTGTATAGCTTTCGAATGGCTTCTGCTGAAACATTCTCCAAAACACTGTAACCGCGATAAGCCGTAACACTTTCCTTAACTTTTCCGGTTTTGTAATCTTCAGCAACTATATCTAACGCCTTCCCTTTGATACGAAGGTTAATGTCTTTCGTAACCAACACAACCTTGCTATTCTTTTCTTGCTTCTGAAGAACTATAGCCGCATTCAAGATTTTATGATCGTTTTTCTTTGATTGAAAGATCGCTTCTGCATCGTCGTTCGCTGAAAGGTCTATATCTAAAATAATTTTGAACTTCCCACCGTGACCGTTACCTAAAGGAACCCAAGCATTCAGTGTATGTGTTGAAGACAATCTGTCAATGATTCGAATGGTCTCGCGTGCTTCGAAATTTTTATTTTCGTTACCAACCTTAAACTTGTCCAACTCTTCTAAAACAGTTATGGGAATAGCAACATAGTTGTCTTCGAAACTGTTAATACTGTTGTGGTCGTGCAGAAGAACAGAAGTGTCTAGCACATAAATTTTTCTTTGTTTGCGAGGAGCCATGTTCGTTTGGTTTTAACGAATATATCCCTTCAATCGTTCAACCGAAATAAACAGACCACGAGTTATTAACCGTTTTAAATGAACCGATTTTTGAAAACCTTAACACTGCGGTAAAAGAAAGACAACACCAACAGCAGGATGAGAGAAAGACCTATTCCCCCTTCGTCGAGCTGCTTTGAAAGTGTTTTTCCAACCATATCTGGACTGTTGAAAAGGAAAGGAATTGAAGCGGCAAATAGCACCAAAGCGGCTATCCATTTACCCCTTTTATTCCATGTTGAAATGGAAATGAGCAGCATTATAAAGAAGGGCATGGCCCACAAGAAATGCTCCGTATCGGTGTGTGTTAAAACCGGAATTAACGCAAGAAGAATGAGCGCTTCATTCGAATGAAATCCTTTCCCAACATTCTTCCAAATAAATTTCAAGTAAGTCAGTCCCGCAATGCCCAATCCAATAAGCACAGCTGCCGTCGGCACTACTGCCATATGCACGGATGATAATATTTTTTGAATGAAGAAGTAAACGGTATTCGGACTTTGATCCAATTGCACGTTGTGCGCCTGAACAGCTTTCAACCATTGCGAATGAAGAACGATAAATCTATTCGGAACACAAACGAATAACACAAGAGCTGCTCCCATTAATCCAAGCACCGTATAGAGCAATACTTTCCATTCTCTTTTCAAAATGAAATAAGGAAGAAGAATTAAAAAATGGATTTTAAAGCAAAGAACAACGGCGTAGATTATTCCAGCCTTCGCGTATTGTTTGCTGTCAATGGAACGAACACTCCAAAGCGTTAGCAGGAGCAGTAGCGCATTGACGTTTCCTAAAAACAATTCGCGCTCCAATTGATCTCCAAAAAACAAAACTGCTACAATTAAAAAGAACCACACTTCCCTTCCCCATTCATATGACTTGAAAAATGTCTGTTTGAATTCCTTCAACAACAAGAGAATGATTCCGGTATTGATCAAATAAAAAAAGACAGCTGCAACGTCATACTTCAACAACGCAAGGGGAAGAAAGGGAACCAAAATTTCTGGAGAGTATTTGTAGAATCCACTGGATAATCCGAAGGACTTGCCATAGACCTGTTCTCCGTTCATTAGCGCATCGGCAGCGCCGTAATACACGTTGAAATCACTTAATTGAAAGCGTTGGTTCACGAAAAGCAGAAACAGGTATAAAACAGGAAGGAGCGCGAACCATCGCGCTCCCCTCCAAAAATATTTAAATTCTTCTTTCAGCATTACTTACTTCACCATCACACTCACACGCTCTTGCTTTCCATTTCTATTCGTTACGTGTAAAACATAAAATCCTGGAGACAAGGTTGAAATGTTCAGAACACTCGAAACATTGCTTTCCATTAACACCAACTTTCCTGTTGCATCGAACGCTTTAACTGTCTTTGGCTCGTTCACGTTCGAAAAGAATATCTCTTGATCTGCAGGTTGCGGATAAACACTGAACGAGTTTTGGTGAAGTTCATCAACACCCACTACCATTTGCGCATCTGAGTTGTTTAAGCAACCGTTGCTAATTCCGGCATAGATTAACGTTCCATCAGATACAATTCCATTCACATCGAAAGAAGACGTAGTAACACCTTCTAGTTCTGTAAAGGAGAAGCCACCATCTGTTGATACAAACCAAGACACTAACCACGAAGGATCATAATTGTCGATGCTAACGATAGAACCATTTTGTGAAATGATTGGTTCAGCAGGCATGATTTCAGAAATTGGAAAAGTTCCTAAGGTGTACTTCGCGGTGAATCCGTCGATTGTCTCTTGCACCAACTTAATGGTATAGTTTCCTGGCGTAGCATAAGAATAAACATCCGTCGCATTCGCTGGAATTGTGTTGCCATCGCCCATTTCGTAATAGGCATAAGCCACGTTCATGTTCACTTCAGATTGATTCTCAAGGGTGATGGTTCCGCAGAAAACAGTGTAGTCTAAATCTGCCTTCACTTGCGAAAGCAGACATTGTTGTGCGCCTCTGTCTTGTGCTTCTTCCAAGAAGTTCACGGTGCAGAATTGTTGGAAAGAGTTTCCTCCTAGGAATACCCAAGAGTCTAACATGGCATCTGATGCATCTGCGATTGCTAAAGAAATATGGTAGCTCTCTCCTACTACTAAATTTCCAATTGAAGCAAACATAGGAACGGTGTACCCGTCGCAAAATAAATTTGGGATAGCCTGTGTAGAATTGTCGTTGTATAAAGTTGAGTTGGTGTCTGCATTGATGGTATTGATACTCACAATCGTATTCGTTCCAGGCACTAATGCAATGTTTACCGCGCTGTTGGTATATGGACCAACGATTCCAGGGCCACTCACGAAAAATCCAAAGACATCGTTGAAATTCGTTCCTACAAACTCAGGATACTCTGAGGATCCAAAGACAAATTGAAAAGTCATAGAGTCTCCAGTTGCAACGAAATTGAAATCGAGTTGAGCTAAATCGTATGTTGGGAAACCCGTGAGTGTATACAAATCTGCATTGCTAGGTGTCGACCAATTACCGCCAGCCACATTATTGCCGGTGCTAACTGATGTGGCTAAACCTGTTGAAAGTACTATACCTTGATTGATTCCCAATGAAACAGAATCTCCATCGATTAACCATCCCAATTGAGCTGAGTCTCCAATGAATGCGATGTTGTTAACGAATATTCCGTTGGCTAAAAACAAATCTTCTACAGCAGAAGTTTGATCGGAGATGGAATCGACGTTGAATTGAGCTTGGCTCGAAAGAGCAGAAGCGACAAATAAAATTGAGTATAAGAATTTTTTCATGTCTTAGGTTTTCCAATAGACTCAGCTTTGAATCAATTAGTTGTCTAAGTTAAGGCAATTCAGAAAATAGAAAAAACTATTTCGCTAGTTCTCCGAAACGCTTTTTGAATTTTTCCAACTTCGGAGTAATCATAACGCGACAATACGGTTGCTCTCCGTTTAAGGCGTAGTAATCTTGATGGTAATTTTCGGCTTTGTAGAAATTGGTGAACTCGGTAACTTCTGTTACTGCATTCGCGCCCCATTCTCCTGTTTCATTGATGGCTTGAATGGCCTTCATTGCTAACTCCTTTTGTTTTTCATTGTGAAAAAAAACGGCAGAGCGATATTGTGTTCCTGCATCTGGACCTTGTCTGTTCAAGGTCGTTGGATCATGAACCACGAAAAATATTTCAAGCAATTGTGAAAACGAAACAACACGAGGATCAAAATAAACCTGAATTGCTTCAGCATGACCTGTGGTTTCGTTGCAGACCTCTTTGTATGACGGATTCTTAATGAATCCGCCGGCATATCCCGACTCCACTTTCGTTACGCCATTTACATTTGCGTAAACGGCTTCCACACACCAAAAACATCCACCAGCAAGGGTAGCTACTTCCAACGAATCGTTCATTTCAACTTTCATAATTTCTCCTTTGGGATTTTCTTTGTTCGACTGCGCGCAAGAAGCAAGAGCAATCATGAACAAGGGTAAGATTAATTTTAATTTCATCGGAATTTGAGTTTCCATAACTCAACTACAAATTAGAATAAATGTTGTTCACGCATGGAACGAATTCGCGTTCCGACTTGAATCTTCTGCAACACTTTTTTTCCTCTAACCACTTCTCCGAATTCGGTGTAGCGTCCGTTCAGATTTGGAGTGAAAGCTAAAGTAATGAACCACTGTGCACTTTCAGTGTGCTTGCCCGCACTTGCCATTCCAATGTGCAGTGGAGCGAAATTATGCCCTGTGAATTCTGAAGAAATAACATAGGGCATTCCGCTCATTCCGTCTCCACGCGTGCAGCCCGCTTGGACTACAAAGTTCGGAACGACTCTATGAAACGCTATGCTGTCATAATAATGCTGATTGCACAACTTCAACAAATTCGCAACGCTTTCAGGAGCGTTCATTCCATTGAGTTTAATCACAACCGTTCCCTCATCTGTTTTCAATTTCACCTTACACGATTGATTCTTTTCCCATTCTTTTTCGGAAGGAAAAGGACGCATTACTTGTTGCATTCTCACCAAAACCTTTTCTTCCATCTGCGTGGCGTTGTATGCATCTAAAAGCGCGTTATACGTTTCCACAGTCTCTGTTTTTTGAAACAGCGGAAGGGTCTGCTTAATGCTAGTGCCTAGAAAGTCATTGCCTTTTACGCGTTCCGCATTTTCCAGAGCCCACGTGGCCAGAAGTGAGATTACACCTGCATCTTGAGAAGTCCACAACACCGCGAACCAACCTGGAAATAACATTTCATTGTATCTCGGATTGCTCTTCGCGTATTCGAGCACGCATTCGGTAATGGCGTATTGCAAAGCCGTTGGCGCGGTTGGGAAGTCATTTATAACCAACGTGTCAATGAACAAATAAGAGTTCGACATCTGACGCACCCACAGTATTCTGTGAAACAAATCTTCTGCCTCTGAATATCTATGCATGATGAAATTCTGCGCATCGGGATGTCCCTTTTCATTCCACACACCGGCCAGCTCTATTTGCTCGCGACTATTTTCAGGTAGGGCACGCAAGACTTCTCGAATCTGATCGAAATCGAATTGATTGAAATGAATTCCTACGCGCATGTAGTTGAAAGCACTTGCTTTCTTCTTTAAGTCTACCCAAAATATATTTGAACTGAAAGTCGAATCCTTAGCCAGCATAACTTGAATTGCTGGCTCCGCTATTTGCTCGTCTTCGCTGCAAGCTAAATCGTTGAGCAAGGTCCACCATTCATAACGACTTGCTAATCTTCCAAATTGAATACGAACGTATTTCGACTTTTCATTTTCAACCCAACGCTTCACTTTCGATTTGTAGAGCGTATCGCTCGGCGCATTTCCAGATAGAAAAAAATAGTCTGTTCGCGAAAGAACTTGCGCCAAGGCCACTCGCGCTTCTTCTTCCCAATTTAAAATTTCATCACGACTTAAGATGGATTTCACAAAATCGCTTTGATTGATTCTCTTGTGTGCCGCTAGTGCCAAGCATGCGTATTGATTGTGAGGCACTGACGAATTCTTGGCATAAGCATCTTCTAGACGAACTCCCAATGAAGCTGTTTCGTGCATTGATTTACCTAATGCTATCCAACATTCCTTGACTAATTCCTGATTTGGAACATTTAGAATCGTGGTCTGTAAAGCCTCAATTTGCTGGACATTGGAACCTTCAATTTGCCCAAGTGCATAAGCCGCAGCGGCCATAGTTTCGTAGTGCCTCGGAAGCGTAACCGAATTCCTTAAATTGAAAAGCAGAAAAATCAAATCCTGAATGTGTTCAGCCTTTCCCCAAGTAGCGGCTTGCTGTGCCGCGCGCAATTGAATTTCGTGATCGAAAGATTTCAAGCCGTCGGCAAGCGTTGCGCCTCTCGATTCAATGAGACTTAAATCAAATTTGTAAATTTTACTTTGAGAAATTACTGATGAACTAAAAAGAAAAAACGCACTTAAAAAAAGAAGACCTCTCATTATTTTTCTACCATTGGAACAGAAACGTTCAATTGAAAATACACCATATCCTTTTCCATTAAATCGAAACGATACGACCATCCTTTTTCTGCTTTCTTCGCAATGGTTAGCAACCCTAGACCGGCACCACCCTTGTCGCTCAATCCCTCGTCACTTAAGCGTTGACGAATTTTTGTTCTAAGATCTTCTTTATCGAACTCAGTAAGCAGTTCTAAGCGACGCATAAGCGATTTCGCGGAGGCAACGTTCAGCATATTCCCAGTGCATAAGCGGAAATAATCGTTCCCTTTCGCGACAACTGAATATGCATTCATTAATCCGTTATCTCCTCTTTCGCCATGAATGGAAATGTTCTGCAACATCTCAACCAATACGGTTACCACACGCTTAGTGGTTTGGCGAATTTCCTTTTTATTGATATCGGTGCAAGAAATGGCCTCAAGAATATGCTCGTTTCTATTCGGAGTAAAGTCGCCAAAATGAGCAAACACCAGCAGCTCACCACTTGCCTCTAGAAGAACATCACCTACTACTTTGTGGTAGTCGGCATGAATGTGTTGCAGTTGTTTTACTTCTTGGTTTGACATAGCTCTATATAGACTTACCAAATATAACTGAAAAAGGTTTCCGATATTAACCTAA
>JBILTF010000121.1:0-3856 GCA_044371675.1 Flavobacteriales bacterium | reverse complement strand
AGGCATAGGTGTTGTTCGGTGTGAATTTATGAAAAGTGTAATCCAGGCCCCATTTCATTCGGTGAGTTGGATTAGGAAAATAACTCCACTGAACTTTAGCACCGTAATCTCGAATGCCACTGCTTAGACCGAAAGTGAATTGATTTTGTTTTCCTTCAAATTGAAATTTGTAATCCGTGTAGGTTAAAATGGCGTTCATGAACAGTTTGCTTCCCGATTGATGAGCCCAGCGAATTGTTCCTGTTGTGTTTCCCCATGGAATACGAGTTGAGAACCCGGCATCCGAACTGTTGAATGAGAACACATCTTTTCCGGTGTATACGCTTGCGAAAAGTTGATCGCGCTTGGAAAGACGGTAATTGAATTTTGCATTCAAATCATAAAAGAAATAACCCGATCCGTTGAAGCTGCTTTCTGGATTCATGAAAGGTTTTGCCAGAATATCTATGTAGGTTCTTCTTCCGGAAAGAATAAACGAAGAAGTGTCTTTTTTAATGGGTCCTTCAACAGTAAAACGACTGGCAATGGTTCCAATACCACCAGCGCCATGAAAAGATTTACTATTTCCTTCTTTCAAATTAATGTCTAAGACGGAGGATAGCCTACCGCCGTATGAAGCGGCACCTCCTCCTTTTGTTATTTCAATATTTTTAACGGCATCTGCGTTAAATACACTGAAGAATCCAAAAAGATGTGATGCGTTGTATACCGTTGAATTGTCGAGAAGAATAAGGTTTTGATCTACCCCGCCACCGCGAACATAGAACCCCGCATTACCTTCTCCACTGCTTTGCACGCCGGGAAGAAGCGTTATTGTTTTCAAGATGTCTACTTCACCGAAAATGACAGGGATTTTTTTTATTTGTTCGATTCCAATTTCAATTTTGCCCATTTCAGTGCTTCCGACATTGTCTTTCCGTGTGCCTTCAATTATGACAGGTCCACCCGTAAATGAAATAGGATTAAGCTCAAAGTCCTTGTGAAGATTAGATTGAAGTTTCACCGGAGCTACGAAGGTCTCGTATCCCACACAACGCAATTCCATTTCATAATTTCCTGCGGGAAGTGTAATGGAATAAAATCCGAAACTATTGGTAACAACTCCGCTGTTCTTATTCTTAATTAACACGGTTGCGCCAATGATACTTTCTCCGGTTGCATGGTCGCGAACGTCCCCACTAACCGAGTAGTTCTGTGCAAACGAAGTCAATCCAAGGACAAAAACGAGAAGAAAGAATAAAATGCTATTTTTCATGTTGAAATATCGATGGCGAAGTTAATTCTATACCTGTTTACCAAACATTATTTTTTTGGATTTGTTCTACATCGTAGTTTCGCAGTCTAATGAAAAAATCTTTTGCGCTTTTTGTTGTTTTCCATTTTGCTTTTTTGGCCTCAAGTCAGTTAGCAAATCGTACAACAATCGCAGTAAGAACCGAGAATGCACCTGTTTTGGACGGGCTGTTGACTGATGAAGCCTGGTTAAATGCGCCGGTGACCGATCAGTTTTGGGAGATTCAACCCCATCCAGGAAGGCTTCAAACTCACAACACAGAGGTTAGGGTTGTCTACACAAATGAAGCGCTGTATGTTGGTATTTACGCATATGATCCAGCGCCAGATAGCATTCTTCAACAATTAACAGGAAGAGATGGCGATGGGAATTCAGACTATGTGGGTGTTGCCTTGAATTGTTATAAAGACGGTGTAACGGGATACATGTTTGCTGTTTCTCCAAGAGGTGAGCAATACGATGCGAGGCAATCTGCAGACGGAGAAGACCCCTCCTGGAATGCCGTTTGGGATTGCAAGACGAAAATTGTAAATGATGGGTGGATTGCGGAATTTAAAATACCATACGCAGCCTTGCGTTTTCAGAATTTACCAGAGCAACATTGGCATGTGAATTTTACGCGTGAGATTCGAAGAACGCGAATACAAGCAAATTGGAGTTTTGTAGATCCAGCGGGGGCAGGCTTCTTGGCGCAAATGGGACATTTGAAAGGAATAAATGGAATTGTTCCTCCAAAGCGCGTTTTCTTCTACCCATATATTTCAACCTACAGCAAGAAGGAACAGGCGGGCTCAAACGAATTCGCATACAATGCTGGAATGGATTTGAAAATTGGCTTGAATGAGGCCTATACACTCGATGCCACGCTTATACCAGATTTCGGGCAAACCATTAGCGACCAATTAATCTTGAATTTAACTCCTTATGAAATTCAGTTTCAAGATAATCGACCCTTTTTCAATGAAGGGTTGGAGCTCTATGAACGCGGAGAGATTTTTTACTCCAGACGAATTGGTGATATACCTTTTGATTATTACACGGTGAATGCAAAGCGGAGAGAGAACGAAGTATTAATCTCCAACCCTTCACAACAACGCGTCATAAACAGCACTAAAATTGGTGGCCGAAATTCAAAAGGGTTGGCTATTGGTTTTTTGAATAGTTTAACAGCCGAGAGTTATGCAGAGTTTAGAGATACCATATCTGGGAAAACACGCACAGAGCTAACAAATCCGATTACGAATTCAAATGTTTTTGTTGTTGACCAGAATTTACCAAACAACTCTTTTGTCTCCTTCACGAATACAAATTTGACGCGATCGGGGAAAGCTTATGACGCCAATGTAAGCTCTGTGGAAGGGACTTTTAGAGACAAGAAAAACACCTACGAGCTGCATCTACATGGAGCATATTCAATGAAAAATGGGTTAGACCAATTTAATGAAACTCCAAGCGATAAAAATGGAGGATTGGGAGAAGTGAAGTTCACAAAGTTGAGCGGTAATTTTACGTTTCAATTTCTTCATTACACAGAGTCTGATACCTACGATCCTAATGATCTCGGTTATTTGCAGGCGAATAATGAGCAAGTCAATTCAGCAACAGTAGGATATAACATATACAAACCCTTCTGGAAATTGAACAAGGCTTGGACAAATTTCTCCTACGCGCGATCAAACCTATATCAGCCAAGAACATTTACTTCCAACTTCGTGGAAGGAGAATTCACAGCTATCACGAAGAAATTTCTCTATATCAATCTGAATTACGACGCAGCACCTACCAGAGGATTTGATTTCTTTGAGCCACGAGTTGCCGGAATGAAATTCCAAACGTTTAAGTACTTCCGAGGAGGAATTTATGTTAGCTCAGATTACCGAAAAAGATTGGCCATTGATGCGGGAATGGGATATGGATCCTATGAAAACGACGGGCGTTATGTTTACAATTGGAGAATTTCTCCGCGTTTCCGCTTGAACGATAAATGGATGTTCACATACGTATACAGCAAACAACAACACTTCAATGACTTAGGGTTTGCAACATTTGATGCAGGTGCTCCCGTCTTTGGAAGACGCGACGCTATTTCCCATACCAACGTGCTAACCGTCGCTTTTGCTTTCAATCCAGTGAATAGCATGAACGTGCGCTTCCGTCACTATTGGGGATATTCGAGGTATCACGAATTTTTCGGGTTGAAGGAAGATGGAACATTGGGTTCTACGGAATATACGGGTCTCAACAGCGAAACGAACGATTTCTCAGCCGCAAACCGAGATTTCAATTCATTAACCGTAGATCTTTTCTACAAATGGATTTTCCGTCCCGGAAGCGAAATGATTTTCGCTTGGAAATATGCAATTATCCATGAAGACAATCAAATTCAGGCGAATCTGCTTTCCGATTTCAATCAAACCACTCAAATGCCTTTCAGTAACTCGGTTTCTATTCGAATGATATACTTCCTCGATTATCGAATGCTTTCAAAGAACAAAGGGGAAGGGGTATACAAGTATCAGTAATTTCTATTAATTTTAGTGGTGCAACCCTTTTTAAGGGGGA
>JBILTF010000007.1:0-43468 GCA_044371675.1 Flavobacteriales bacterium | reverse complement strand
CGAAGCGAGAAGGATTCTTCCGTTACGTTGTGGTCCGAAAATCATTCACTCACGACCTTCTTCTCATTAACCTAGTTACTTCATCGGTTGGACTAGAGCAGTTCGATCGCAATGGATTTGTTAAACTCGTTTTAGACATTTTAGGTGATCGCTGCGGTGGAATTATTCACACGTTGAATGATGACACTGGAGATCGCGCTGAACCTCTAAATGGCTCTTCCCTTATACTCTTCGGAAATTCAGAAATAGAAGAAATTCTATTGGGATTAAAGTTCAAAGTAAACATGAAGAGCTTCTTTCAAACCAATCCGAAAAGCGCTGAAAGGCTTTACACCAAAGCAATAGACTATTGCAATCCGGCTGAAGTTCCCAATGGATATATTCTCGATCTTTTTTGTGGAACGGGGACAATAGGACAACTCATTGCTCAAAAAACGTCCCTACCGGTTGTCGGTGTAGACATTGTTGAAGCGGCTATCGAAGACGCTAAGAAAAATGCAAAAGAAAACAATGTTTCTAATGTTGAATTCTTCGCTGCAGATGTAGGAAAATTCTTATTGGAACAACCGCAATTTCAAAACCAAATCAACACGTTGGTTTTAGACCCTCCTCGTGGTGGAATTTCTCCAAAGACATTACGAAAAGTAATTGGACTCGACGCGAAACGCATCGTTTACATTTCATGCAATCCTGCAACACAAGCAAGAGATTGCGAGACACTTATTCTTTCAGGATATAATTTAAAGAAAATTAGTTTTGTCGATCAGTTTCCACACACCTCTCACCTAGAGGCGGTGGCTCTGTTTGAAAAAATTTAATTTACTGCTTCGTCGTTTTCAAAGAATCCTTTGAAGCGACCTACAATACTTTCACCGAATGGTATGCGTGTCTTGCGAACGGGTGCAACTGATTCTTCCTCTTGCTGATTAGCGCTATTCGTCCAATCATGCTCTTTCTCTTCTTTCATTTCCGGAGTAACAGCTTCTTCGCGATTCACTTCTTCCTCTGAAGACGCAACGCCCATAGAACTCATGTATGACATAAAGTCGTTTGTTGAAAAATCTACTTCAACAGTGTCATCAATTTCTGGAGCAACTCTCTCTTCTGCAATTTCTTCTGACACCACTCGCTCGAAATAATCCTCTCCTACATTCTCTTCCCCGGTAATAACCAATCCAACACCGGTTGAAAGAGCTGGCGGAAGTTGTGACTCATCGGCGTAATTAATTACGTGTTCAATGGGCTTACCAATGCGACAATCCAATCCTGTGATATACTCTACCAATTGCTTAATGTGCTTCAATTGAGCGCCACCACCGGTAAGTACAATTCCTCCAATTAATTTGCGCTCATATCCACTGCGCATTATTTCGAAGTGCACCAACTCTAAAATTTCCTTCATGCGCGCCTCAATAATTCCTGAAAGCGCACCCAACGTAATCTCTTTAGGTGTTCTACCGTTCAAACCAGGAACGACAACTTTTGCATTTTGCGTTTCAGCAGGTAATGCAGATCCGTACTGAACTTTCAGTTGTTCAGCATGCTTGCTTAAAATTTTACATCCCGATTTAATATCCTCTGTCAAAATATTTCCTCCAAAAGGAATAACGGCGGTGTGACGAATCAGTCCATCATGGAAAATCGCAATGTCTGTTGTTCCACCACCAATATCTACCAATGCTACTCCTGCCTCCTTCTCTTCATCGCTCAATACAGCTGCAGAACTCGCGATAGGCTCGAGAGTTAATTCACCCACCTCTAGTCCAGCCAATTTCACGCAACGATAAATGTTTTTTATAGCTGGAAGTGAACCTGTAATAATGTGGAAGTTCGCTTGAAGGCGAACACCAGCCATTCCAACTGGATCTTTAATTCCGCCTTCAGTATCTACAGTATATTCTTGCGGAATTACGTGAATTATAGACTCGCCTGCAGGCACATGAATCTTGAACATATCCTCTTTCAAGGCTTGTAAATCGGCAGTATTGATTTCCGTTTCTAAATCCTTGCGGGTATAAATTCCCGGCTGTTGAATACTCTTGATGTGCTGACCAGCAATACCAACGTTCACGCGATGAACCTTGATTCCACATTCTATTTCTGCCTTTTGAACAGCTTCCTTAATTGAGGCAACCGTTTGGTCAATGTTCAACACAATACCACGCTTCACACCGTCGCTCTTGCTGCGACCAATTCCAAGAATGGTCACCTTTCCAAATGAATCTATTTTACCCACAACACAAGCAATCTTGGTTGTTCCAATATCAATTCCAACAACTAATTTTTCTTTGTTACTCGGGGTTGGAGAGTTGTAAGTGGCGAATGTATTGTATTCCATGTTCTTAAATAATTATTGAGGTTGTTGAACTGCTTGCGCAGCTGGTGGTATTAAATCGTTAGCTAAGGCAATCGGCGCGTTGTTCGCCATAATCGCTAGTGTGTCTGTTGGCGCAGTAAACATTTCTGCCCCGCGCTTTTCGCAAATAACTTGATTCTCAAAATTCAAATTTAGACGACTGTATTTCTCAAGATCCGTGATATACACTTGTGAACGATAAAACTGAAAAAGCATTTTCGTTTTCATCTCCAAGTTGTAAATACTTCCGTAATCTATAACATGTCGTCCAATTCGCGGAATGACTTCCAGCGTTCCCATTGTAGTCAAATGAACATGCTCAGTCCAATCTTTTAAATCGGTGTTTTTACGCACATGATTTCCAAATACAATCAACTCATCCAAATAAGTCAATCCCAACGTATTCTCATCGTAAAAATCTTTTGTCGCTGGGTATTGCATAGCGCCCATAACTCCCTCCACCGTATAAATGGGAACGTAGGCAACAGCACGATCCAACAAATTAAAAGACTGTCCCAACGTATCCACGTAAAATCCGCTTCCATCGCTATTCATCACCCGGAACATTGGTGCACGCTGCTGAATGTCTATGTATAAAATACCATCGACTCCCATGTGGACATTACACGATTGAATCGCCGGATGCCTTTTCACGGCGACCTGAATCGCGCTTACATCTATTTGATTCATGGGAGTTCCTTGCAACAAACCAAAGTGACTGTGCACAATAGAATCTACTTCTTGTTTTGAAATCAACTCATCAACATTTTGTCCGCGATGAATATTCACGCGAACTTCAGGAACGGGCTGCGCGTTGTGCTTCGAAATCGAAAAAGCCCATAGAAATAAGGCTCCAGCACCCATTAGAACAAAGAACGCCAACACCAAAACCCTCATGAACCATGAAGATTTTTTTGTTGTATTTCCCGACTCATTATTCATTTTACTCGTTCTTTCATGTACACTTCCAACGGAGGAACAAGCGTATCTATATCGCCTGCACCCAAAGTTAAAAGCACATCAAATTGCAGTTTATTCAGCAAGGTGAAGATGGTATCTTTATCAACTAAGTATTTATCATCCTTTTGAATTTTATCAAATAGCCATTGTGAATCAATTCCCTCAATGGGTAATTCACGGGCTGGATAAATAGGTAGCAAAATAGGAATGTCTAAAAGCGCTAAACTCTCTGCAAAACCTTCAGCGAAATCCCGTGTTCTTGAAAACAAGTGGGGCTGGAAAATTCCAATAATCTTCTTTTCTGGAAACAATTCACGCACCGATTGTATGCATGCTGAAAGCTCGGTCGGATGATGAGCGTAATCATCAATATAAACAGCAGATTCACTTTTAAGGCGAACATCAAATCTCCTTGCCACTCCCTTAAACCTCTCAAGCACGACAGGAAGATCATTTATCTCAACACCTGCTAACAACGAGCAAGCCATAGCCACCACTGCATTTTCTACGTTGTGTCTTCCAGGTAATCCCAAGCGAACATTTGCTAATTCACCATTTGGTGAATAAAAATCGAATGTATACGCACCTTCTTCAACACGAATGTTCGTCGCGAAATAATCGGCTTCCGACAAGATACTATAAGTCAAAACACCCGAGCGCTCTGCCTTCAATTCATCGTGAATATTCAACTCTTTCTTCACTACCACATTTCCATCTGCGCGGGTCTGTTTCAAAAACAAAAGAAATCCCTCGCGAATGCTTTCTTCATTTCCATAGATATCCAAATGATCGGGATCCATGGAAGTCAATGCTGAAATCTTCGGAAACAAAGTCAAGAAACTTCGATCAAATTCATCGGCTTCCACTACCGTGCGACAAGTATCCGAAAGCAAAACATTGCTCTTAAAATTGGAAGAAATTCCACCTAAAAAAGCATTGCAGCCAATGGTTGAATGAAGAATGTGAGCAACCAATGTCGAAGTTGTTGTCTTTCCGTGTGTTCCGCCAATGGCAATGGTTTCATCGAGTTGTGTGATGTAACCCAACAGCTCACTTCGCTTCCATATTTTAAATTCATGTTGAAGGAAATACTGCAACTGCGACGAATCTACTGGCACAGCAGGAGTTCGAATGATGAGTACTTTTTCTTTCGGTGTGGAATGAAGCAACTGAGGCAAAGACATCACCGTGTCTTCGTACTGAACCGAAATTCCTTCCAATTCTAATTCTGTCGTTAGTGCGGTAGATGTCCTGTCATAGCCCAACACGTGCACTCCCTTGCGATGGAAATACCTAGCCAAGGCGGACATGCCAATGCCGCCAATACCTAAGAAATACATGACGTCGCACGTTAGCTTACGCTCTTCCATACACCACTTCAATTAAGGTATCTACAATCTCTGAAGTTGCATTCGGTTTAGCGAATGCAGCTATATTCTCTTTCAATTCAGAAATCTCATTTTCATTTTGAATCAACTCTGAAACGACTTCAGCCAACTTCAATTCTGATTCACTATCACGAACCATGAGAGCAGCTTGCTTTGAAACAAGGGCCATGGCGTTCTTCGTCTGATGGTCTTCTGCCACATTTGGAGAAGGCATAAACACTACTGGTTTTCCAACAAGAGAAAGTTCTGAAACACTCATGGCGCCTGCTCTTGAAACTATCACATCGGCCGCCGCATAAACCAACGCCATATCGTAAATGAAATCGTAAAGAAGCAATCCGGAAGTCTCTTTGTACTTCGCTTCCAAATTCGCTTTGTAGATCTTTCCACATTGCCAAATAACTTGAAACCCTTGCTGAAGCCAAGCAGTTAAAGACGACTCAACTGCTGAATTAACAGCCCGTGCCCCTAAGCTTCCACCTATAATTAATATTGTTTTTTTTGTTGAATCGAAATCCAATTTCGTCAATGCCTCTTGCTGCGAATAAGGCAACTTCACGAAGTCTTTTCGAACCGGATTTCCGGTTAACTGAATCTTCTCTTTTTGAAAGAACAATTCCATTCCCTCATATGCAACACATATCGCTTGCGCCCGTTTCGCCAACAATTTATTCGTAACACCTGCAAATGAATTCTGTTCTTGCAAAACCGTTGGAACACCAGCTGTTCCAGCCGCACGAAGCGTTGGACCGCTTGCATATCCACCAAAGCCTACAGCAATTTCTGGACGAAATTCCTTCACCACAGCAATTGCCTTCAACATACTTTTCAATATTTTAATTGGAAGTAAAAAATTCGAAAGCGTCAATTTGCGTTGAAGTCCTGCAATGGGAAGTCCAACAATTTTATATCCCGCTTGCGGAACTTTTTCCATCTCCATCTTCCCTTCCGCCCCAACAAATAAAATCTCGCATTCAGGAAAGCGTGATTTTATTTCGTTCGCAACTGCAATAGCAGGAAAGATGTGTCCGCCTGTTCCTCCGGCAGACAATAAGACTTTATTTAGAATTCGATTTTCCATTTGAAACTAAAATGGGGATTCTTCTAATTCATCATTTTGATCCGCCTCGTCGTTCTCTTCGTCCATCTTCGAAATACTCAGAATAACTCCGAACATGATGGCTACAAAAACAATTGATGTTCCGCCCATACTTACCAGTGGTAATGGCTGTCCTGTTGTTGGAAATAAATCCACCGCAACACCCATATTAATGAATGCTTGAATGGTAATGACCAGACCCAGTCCCAGCGCAGTTAATCCGCCGAAATATTTCGGACTTCGAATTGATATTCGTATAACCCGAAACAGAAAAATAACATACATCAGCATGACCAGTGCCCCTCCCAAAATAGAACCATACTCTTCAATAATGAACGCATAGATCATATCTGAATACGGGTGAGGTAAGAAGTTTCTTGAAGTTCCAGATCCTGGTCCTTTCGGAATAATTCCTCCTTCATAAATGGCGTATT
This sequence comes from Flavobacteriales bacterium, assembly GCA_044371675.1. Classification (GTDB taxonomy): domain Bacteria; phylum Bacteroidota; class Bacteroidia; order Flavobacteriales_D; family Sanyastnellaceae; genus CAIZGX01. The sequence continues at coordinate 37,231 of JBILTF010000007.1, read as the reverse complement.
GGGCCAACTCAATTTGATATTTCGAATCGTCTATAGCTCCCGCTTGAATTTCCTTTCCAACCAAACGATTTTTCCAAGTGCTGTAACGAGGTAATAATTTTTCTGGACCTAACTCGCCAACAACAATTATTAGAAGTAAAATTCCCACCACGGCAGCAATGAGCTTAAACAAATGCTTCCATGGAACTCCTCCAAACACCAACATTAAAAAACACACAAACCCAATTAATGCTGCTGTAGAAAAGTTAGCCGGTAGCACCAGCCCGCATACCATGGCAATCGGGATCACGATCGGAAGGACACCCTTCTTAAAATCGTGCAGCATCTGACGCTTTACTGTTAGCTGACGCGCGACGTAAATAATGAGCACCAACTTGGCTAAATCACTTGTTTGAAACGTCACTCCAATTCCTGGTATTCGAATCCAACGATCAGCATTATTAATGTTTGAACCGAAGAACATCGTGAACACCAAAAGCGGAATCACCACCCAAATCATAAGCTGTCCAATTCTCGAAAAAACGGTTAACGGAAGGAGATGCGTGCCATACATAAACGCGAGTCCCAAACCAAGCATGAATACATGCTTAATTAAAACCCCTGCACTACTTCCTCCTTCTGCCTTCCACACCAAAGAAGATACAGCACTGTAAACCGCCAATACTGAAAGCGTGCACAAAAAAAGTGCAACCATCCAGATCACGCGATCTCCTTTGAGGTGTGAAAGAAACTTTTGCATGAATTATAATCCTTTTACAGCAACTTTAAACTGACGACCTCTGTCTTCGTAGTTCTCGAATAAATCAAACGATGCGCACGCCGGTGACAACAAAACAGTGTCGCCATCTTTTCCAAGATCGTAAGAAACACGAACGGCTTGTTCAGCACTATTTGCATCAATAATAGTATCGACAAAAGATCCAAAAGCTTTTCTGATTTTAGAGCTGTCCTTTGTTAGGCAAACAATTGCTTTCACTTTAGACTTCACCAATTCCGCCAATTCAGAATAGTCATTTCCTTTGTCTGTTCCACCAGCAATCCAAATGATTGGTTTATCCACCGACTCCAACGCGTACCATGTTGAATTCACATTGGTAGCTTTGCTATCGTTAATAAATCGAATACCATGAATACTAGCAACAAACTCCAAGCGGTGTTCAATGTTTTCGAAGTTCATTAGACTGTCGCGAACTGCCTCCTTTCTTAATTCTAAATAGCGCGCTGCTGCTCCTGCAGCCATGCTGTTCTGCAAATTGTGCTTGCCTTGCAATGCTAGTTCTGTGATTTTCATAGTAAATAAATTATGGTTTGTGTTTAGGTTGAAATTTGATTCGTCGCAATAGCCACCTTGCTCGTAAGTCTTTCCAGGTTGAATTGAAATTGGAAATAAAGTGGCGTTCAATACGTGTCGTGCCATAGTCTCTGATGTAATGGCATCGTCTGCATTGAAAATGAAAATATCTTTAGACGTTTGGTTCTGCGCAATGCGCAACTTCGCATCTGCGTATTTACTTAAATCGTAATCGTAACGATCCAAGTGATCCGGAGTTATATTCGTGAGAATGGCAATGTCAGCCTTGAACGAATACATATTGTCGAGTTGAAAACTACTTACTTCCAACACATAAAAATCGAAATTCTCTTCAGCTACTTGACGTGCGAAACTCTTCCCCACATTTCCACCAAGACCTACATTCAATCCTGCATTTCTAAGAATGTGGTAAGTCAATAAAGTCGTTGTCGTCTTCCCATTACTTCCTGTAATAGCAATAAGTTTCGCTTTGGTATATCTGTATGCGAATTCCAATTCAGACAATACAGGAATATTTTTTTCGTGCAGCGCAACAATCAATTTTGCCGAGTTCGGAATGCCAGGACTCTTCACTACTTCATCTGCATTCAGAATTAATTCATCGGTGTGCATTCCTTCTTCGAAAGCAACACCGTGTGCATTCAATTCAGTTTTGTATTTGTCCTTCAACAAGCCCTTATCTGAAAGAAATACGTCATATCCCATCTTCTTTGCAAGCACTGCTGTGCCTGCGCCGCTTTCGCCTCCACCAAGTATGACCAGTCGCTTACTCATTATCTTACTTTTAAAGTGATGATGGTTAATACAGCTAGCATAATTCCGATGATCCAGAAGCGCGAAACGATTTTCGATTCGTGCATTCCTATACGCTGATAATGGTGGTGAAGCGGAGACATTAAGAAAATGCGACGACCTTCTCCGTATTTCTTTTTCGTGTATTTGAAATACCCAACTTGAAGCATTACACTTAAGTTTTCAATCAAGAAAATTCCACACAATACCGGAATCAAAAGTTCTTTTCGAATCGCAATAGAGAACGTTGCAATAATTCCACCGAGAGCTAGACTTCCTGTATCGCCCATGAATACTTGTGCAGGAAAACTATTGTACCAAAGGAATCCAACACATGCCCCCACGAATGCCGCAATGAATACAGTGAGTTCACCGCTGTGCGGGATGTACATCACATTCAGATAATCTGCGAAGATGTAGTTACCTGAAACGTATGCGAAGATGGCCAGCGTAATACCAATGATAGCGCTTGTGCCCGTTGCTAACCCATCAATACCATCTGTAATGTTCGCACCGTTCGAAACTGCTGTTACAATGAATATGACAATTAGTGCAAACACCCCCCATAACACCCATGGACTTTCCATGCTGTCTGGAACCAACCACGCATAATCAAATTCGTTGCCTTTTATGAAGGGAATAGTTGTCTTTAAACTTTTCTCTTCTTCCCACTGCATCGCTTGCTGATCAGGAGTTGCATTCTGAAGTTGAACTTCAGATACTTTTTCTTTAATGGTAACCGATGGACTCCAGTAAAGCATGCTGGCTACAATAAGTCCAACACCAATTTGTCCAACTATTTTACTCTTACCTGCAAGTCCTTCTTTATTCTTTTTGAATACCTTAATGTAGTCATCTAAAAACCCTATGAGTCCCAACCAAATGGTTGCAATAATCATGGTCTGAATGTAGATATTCGTTAGATCCGCTAGCAACAAAGTCGGAACCAGAATAGCAGCAAGAATAATAAGTCCACCCATTGTGGGTGTTCCCGCCTTCTGCATTTGTCCATCTAATCCCAAATCGCGAATGGTCTCACCCACTTGCTTCTTGCGAAGCATACGGATCAAGTTCTTTCCAAAAACCATCGATATGGTTAGTGAGATAAGAATGCTCAAAGCAGCACGAAACGACAAGTAATGGAACAACCCGGATCCAGGGAAGTGCATGTGCTTATCGAGGTATTCAAATAGGTGGTACAACATACTTAGTTCGTTTGAAAGAGTTCTGTTATAATTTTTAAATCATCAAAGGGGTGTTTTACTCCACTGATCTCTTGGTATTTCTCGTGACCTTTTCCTGCGATAAGAATGATATCCCCTGGCTTTGCAAGTGAACAAGCCACCTCAATTGCTTCGCGACGATCGGTTACTGACAATACTTTTTTCTTTTGAATCGGATCAAGACCTGAAACCATTTCTTGAATAATGCTCTTCGGATCTTCGCTGCGTGGATTGTCACTTGTGACAATTACTCGATCACTTTTATTCGCAGCGATAGAAGCCATAATCGGACGCTTGGTGCGATCGCGATCGCCGCCGCAACCAACTACTGAAATAATTTCTTCTTGTCCACGAACAGACTGAATCGTATTCAACACATTTTCCAAAGCATCGGGCGTATGCGCGTAATCCACAATTGCAATAGTTCCGTCTTGCTTGCGTATGTATTGAAAGCGGCCTTCGGGTGCGCCCAATGCAGAAAGATGAATAAGCACGGTAGTTGGGTCTGTTCCTAACTCAACAGCCGCGGCAAAAACAGCAGTCAAATTGTAGGCATTGAATTCGCCAATTAATGGAGAGTGCAATTCAAATCGATCAATGTTAATCTGAAGTCCTTCAAGCGTATTCTCAACTAACTTGGCTTTGTAGTCGGCCATGGTGTGCAACGCGTAGGTGCGAACACGTGCCTTGCAAGCAGAAACCAACGCATCGTGATACCGATCATCTGCGTTAACAATAGCGTAAGCATTTGCTCCTAAATGATCGAATAAAATCTTCTTCGCTTTAATGTACTCATTCATTGAACCGTGATAGTCCAAATGATCATGCGAAAGATTCGTGAAAATGGCACCGTCAATATGTACACCGGCCATTCTATTTTGATGCAATGCATGCGATGAGGCTTCCATGAAAACATGCGTGCAACCTTCACGTTGCATGCATGCCAATAAGTCGTTCAACGCAACAGCATCGGGTGTTGTATGTGTAGAAGGAATTTCAACTTCGTTAATACGATTCACAACGGTTGAAAGCAAACCACACTTGAAACCCATTGAACGATACAAGCGGAATAACAAAGTTGCAACCGTTGTTTTTCCATTGGTTCCTGTAACAGCCAGCACCTTCATTTTTTCTGAAGGATTATCGTGAAAATTGGCAGCCATAATACCTAAGGCTTTAGAAGTATCCGCAACTTGAACGTAAACAATACTTTCTTCTAATCTCTCAGGCAAATCTTGACAAACGATAGCTGCGGCGCCTAACTCAATGGCCTTCGCTATGAATAAATGTCCATCTGACTGTATTCCTTTAACAGCGACGAATAGCGCCATGGGTCTGACAGCTCGTGAATCTGAAGTAATACTCTCGACTGCGACGTTAGTATTTCCAACAACACCTTCCAGTCGCACTTTATACAATATATCTTGTAACAGCTTCATCGTAATGTAATTTGAATGAATTGATGATTCGCCTTGGTTCCAGGAAGCACGCTTTGCGACACCACCTTTCCGTATCCTGTTGTTGAAACTTTTAATCCTCTTTTTTCCAATACATAAACAGCATCAGTAAGTCCCATTCCACGAACGTCTGGAACCTTGTGTCCGTTTTCGTCTTTGCTTGAAAGCGTTAGCGTAATGCCGTCAGCAGTTGCACTTACGATTTGCGCATCGGTCTCTAAGGCGTATGGAAATTGAACATGAGATAAAGCTTTGCGTAAGGCATTTGATTCACCCGACAATATGCTTGGAATCCATGGCTCAGAAACAAACGTGCTGTCGTTTCCCATGGCATTGTGCGGAATATCCAATTCAGTTCCGAATAATATATTCGCTAAATCACGAAAGACTGGTGCTGCAACTTTGCCACCGAAAGCCTCGAAAACTCTTGCTTTGTTTACAACTACAATGCATGAATACTTAGGATCCTCAGCTGGAAAATAACCAACGAAAGATGCTCTATGGTAATTCTCTAGATAGACACCGTTCTCATTGATACGAGCAGTTCCTGTTTTTCCTGCGGCGCGATAAGGAGAATGTTTAAATACGCCTTTACCTGTTCCAATAGTGGTTACGGCCTCCATAAGCTTGCGACCCTTAGCTATGGTTTCTGGTTTTAAAAAATTCTCGCGAATAACAACCGGCTCATACTTTTCGTAAGTCAAACCGTTCTTTCGAATCTCACTCACCAATCGAGGCTTCATGAATTTTCCACCATTCGCAATGGCATTGTAAAAACACAATTGGTGAAGAGGTGTTACTTGAACCTCATAACCAACAGCCATTTGAGTCAAGCTTAAATCACTCCAATCAGCCGCCTTAGTTGTTCGCTTAACAACTGACTTTCCTTCACCCAGTAAATCAATTCCAACTAATTGTCCGTATCCAAAACGATCGAGGTAATCTAAAAACTTTTGCGGATTGCTGCCGAACACATCGCGCACAACCATCGCTGTGCCCACGTTTGAAGATTTCGCATAAACTTGTTCAATCGTAATTGAACCACACGCTTTAACATCTCGCAACGTGTGATCACCAATTGTGAATGTTCCTCCTCCAGTATGTACAACCTTTCCAAGATCTAAGTTGCCTTCTTCTATTGCCGCTAAAAGACTCGCAAGCTTCATAGTTGATCCAGGCTCGACACTTTGCGTCAGGGCCAAGTTTTCTATTTCATAGAATTTATTCGAAACTGAATCGTAAGTCAAATTAGCAAGTGCCTTGATGTAGCCTGTTTTCACTTCCATCAGAATCACGCAACCCCAATCGGCGCGGTTCACTTCCATAGTATGACGCAAGGAACTTTGCGCAGCGTCTTGCAAGTGAACATCTAGTGTCGTTACCACATCAAATCCCGGCTCTGGCTCAACAACAAACTCATCGCTCATTGGAACCCACGTGTCTCCACCAACCTTCTGCTGCATCTGCTTGCCAGACTTTCCTCTTAACAGTGAATCATATGAAGCCTCTAAACCCACCATGTTACTCTCTCTGAAAATCCCAATGGTTCTTGCGGCAAGGGCTCCGTAGGGTTTTGCACGCTTTTCTCTTGAGTTGATGATAAAACCACTCTTTAACTTCTTCTCTTTAACATAGGGCAATGCTCTGAACCGTTGCATTTGATTGTAGTTCAGATGATCTCCAACCTTCATGTAACGCGCGCCAGACTCGACAGCCTTTAAGAACATTTGCTTAATATCCTCATTGGTCTTATCACCAAGAATCTCTGCTATTCCAATACACAGACTGTCTAATTTCGCATTAAATCGCTCTATGTTATAACCGCCTTTGCTGTCCCAACGAATTTCATATTCCGGAATGCTGGTTGAAAGTGGTGATCCGTCTGCAGCTAAGATTCTTCCACGCTCCGGTTCAATATCCCTAATCTTATAAGTAAACTGGGCCGCTCTGTTCTGAGCATCTTCGTTTGGAATAGCCTGAATGTAGAATACCTTTCCTATAATAATTAGCGCCAAAATGCATAAAGCCACGTACAAGACGTAGATCCAAACAGATATTTTCTTCAACTCATTCATGACTCGTCTTGAAGAAATTTGAATCGACATCTATGATGAACGGAGTGGTTGTTGAATTCACCAACCCCCAAGGAGCCACTTGACCTACGACTTCACTATGCTGTGATTTAACACTTAATTCACTTGCGTTGGTGCTGTACTCAGAATTCAAATTCTTAAGTTCATCCTTCGTGTTCTTGATTTCAATTTGAACCGATTCAAAGTAGTAAATCATACTAATTTGAAGGAAGAAAAGAACGACTATGAAAAAGAAAAAAGGCATCTGACGCACCAATGACTGGCGTGTCAAGAACTCTCCTCCAATGATTTCTCTGAAGGTAATTCCTTTGCGTTTTGTTTCTTCGTTCTTAGCCATTTTTAAATACCGAACGAATATTCATTCGGTTTAATGTTTTATTTTTTTTGACCTACTCGAAGTTTAGCACTTCGACTTCTACCATTTCTCTCTATTTCTTCTTGTGATGGAAGAATCGGTTTACTCTTCACCGGCTCTATCTGACGCTCTAGATTTCCGAAAAAATCCTTCTTTATTTCTCCTTCTAAATTTCCAGACCGAAGGAAATCTTTCACCAAACGATCTTCCAAACTGTGATAACTAATCACCACCAATCTTCCCTCCGGAGCCAACAATTCTAGCGATTGTTGAAGGAACTCTTTCAAAACAGCAATCTCATCGTTCACTACCATTCGAAATGCTTGGAACATTTGCGCCAAGAACTGCTTCTCCTTGCCTCTCTTAGCAAACGACTGCGTGCAGTCTATTAAGGCTTGCGTGGTTCCTAAAGGCTTGTGCATATCAATCTCAGTTGCGACTTTGTAAGCACCGTCTAACTCGCCGTACATTCTGAGTGCATCTGTAATCTCTTGAACGCTCGACTTATTGATCCATTCATCTGCAGAAATACCAGACGACTGGTTCATGCGCATATCCAATGGACCGTTGAACCGGATTGAAAATCCACGCTCGCCAGAATCGAACTGATGACTGCTAACACCCAGGTCTGCCAAAATCCCATCGACTTGCTGAAATCCGTGTAGCTCAACCCAATTCTTTACGAATCTGAAATTTTGCGGCACAAAAATCAATCGCTCGTCTTGCGGGACATTCTTCGCGGCCTCGCCATCCTGATCAAATGCAATGAGTTTTCCAGTTGTTAACTGTTTCAATATTTCTTTCGAATGGCCTCCGCCTCCAAAAGTCACGTCTACATAAACCCCGTTAGGTTTAATGTTTAACCCCTCAATCGACTCTTTCAACAGCACAGGGGTGTGATAAATTTGCTCCATTACTTGTCGCCTTTTGCGTCAATGTCTTTTCTAACTTCTTCAGCCAACGCTCCAAAATCTATTTCCTCACCTAATACTTCAGCGTTGTATTGATCTAAACTCCAGATCTCCATCTTCTGTCCTAATCCAGAAATAACCAATTCATTCTTCGAACCGTCAACTCCTGCGTATTCTAAAAGACTTGCTGGAAGTGATAACCGACCTACGCTATCCAATTCAAGATGCGTTGCACCTTTCATAAACTTGCGCTGGAACATCTGATGCTTTTGATTGTATCTGCTCAATTTCGACATCTCTTCATTTACCATGTCCCATTCTGGTTTTGGATAAACTACCAAGCACTGCGTGAAGATGTCGCGATTCACTACCAGCCCATGATGAAGAATATCCTCCAGCTGCTTTTTCAAGCGTGCAGGAAAGAGCAAGCGCCCTTTTGCGTCGACTTTACAGTGGTATTCTCCGAGTAGGTTTAACATTCGATTGTGAATTCTTTTCCAAAAATAATCACTTCTTCCCACTTTTTACCACTAAACAACCACAAATTACCATTTTGTTAAAAACTTCGGAGGCCAGCACACCAACACACAACACCTAAAACCTTGATTCTATAAGCTTTTAAACACATTTATATGTGGTGGGAAAAAGTGGGAAATGTTAATTACAATGAACATACGCCTTCATTCACCTCTAATTGTTCATTGCTTGTAACATTGAACGACTGTTGTCGATGAGAATCACGTAAATTCGTAGGCAATAGATTATGGAATACACTTTAAAAACCGACGGTGATTACACCTACATTGAGGAAGGCGAGGGCAAACCACTTGTTCTACTTCATGGCTTATTTGGAGCATTGAGCAATTTCAAAGACGTGGTAGATCATTTCAAACCACGCTATAAAGTTGTTATCCCAATGCTACCGCTTTACACCATGCCTATGCTTACCACAGGCGTAAAGTCCTTGGCCGAATTTTTACATGACTTCATTCAACATAAAAAATGGGACAAGGTGAATCTCTTAGGAAATTCACTCGGTGGACACGTTGCCCTGGTGTACACGAAAAACCATTTGGAAAAAGTTGAATCGCTTATTCTTACCGCCAGCAGTGGCCTATATGAAAATGCATTCGGATCAAGCTTTCCAAGAAGAGAGGACAAAGAATTCATTCGTCAAAAAGTTGCTCTTACATTCTACGATCCGAAACACGTCACTCCGGAATTGGTCGACGAATGTTATGAGGTAGTCAATGACCGCAACCGCGTGATTCGCATTCTTGCGCTTGCAAAAAGTGCCATTCGCCATAACATGACCGACGATTTAAAAGACATGAACATTCCAGCGTGCTTAATCTGGGGGAAAAACGACACCATCACACCTCCAGAAGTGGCTGAAGAATTTCAACATAAACTTCCGCAAGCCAAATTGTATTGGATAGAAGAATGCGGACACGCGCCTATGATGGAGCAATCTCAGCAATTCAACACCTTACTCGACGCCTGGTTAACTGAGCAAAATATATAAAGCAAAATGAGCAAAGAATTAATTCATTCTGCTACGTTCGTCAAGTCATCTGTTGAAATCGACAAGTGCCCACCTCCCGCATATCCTGAATTCGCCTTTATTGGCCGTTCGAATGTGGGTAAGAGTTCACTCATTAACATGTTGGTGAACAAAAAAGGTCTTGCCAAAACATCTTCAAGCCCTGGAAAAACGCAGACCATCAATCACTTCCTGATAAACGAAGAAAAGAACCCCTGGTTTTTGGTCGATCTTCCAGGATACGGCTACGCCAAAACTTCTAAGACAGAGCGTAACAAGTGGGGAAGTTTCATTCGCAGTTATTTAGACAAGCGTGAAAACTTGATTTGCACTTTCGTGCTGCTAGATTTCAGAATACCTCCGCAAAAAATTGACATTGAATTCATGCAATGGTTGGGTGAGCAAGGGCTGCCCTTTTGTATCGCGTTCACGAAGTGTGAGAAACTCACAGAACTTCAGAAAACCATTCGCTTCGATGCTTTTACTGCCGAATTGAAAAAGACTTGGGAAGAACTTCCACAACATTTCCTTACAGCAGCAGTAGAGCGTATGGGTCGCGTTGAAATTCAAGAGCAAATTGCAGCATGGAGAAAAGAATTCGCGAACGACTTTACTTTATAGCGGAGGATTAATCTTCATTTTTTCCGCATAATAATCGCAGAAATCACGCATGGTTGCTGCCATTCGCGCATCGCCTGTAGCCTTTTCGAAACTATCTGAAAGAGTCAACAACGTCTGATGAACGAAGAATGTCATTTCTTCCACTTGCATTTCTTTCGTCCATAAATCTATACGCATGGTGTTCGCTTCTGCCTTATCCCACACAGAGAGAATCATGGCTTTACACTCTGCTTTCTTTCCTAATTCAGGTGCCTCCCACTGAATGGTTTCAGGCACATTGTTTTCGTCTAATTCAATATCAATTGTTATGGTTGACTTCTTCATAAGTTCGGCTTGTATGCTTGTAATATTTTCTGCGAGTTGTCTTCTTTCATTAATCGATCAACGGTAATCTCCGGATGTTTTTCCATATAACTCTTCACCATTTGAAAACCCATAAAAACCCCCAACTGCGGAGCGCTTTCTTGAGGAACATTCTCTGCATTGGTAAATGGAGCATATTCAAACCACTTCTGCACCTCTAATCTATTCTTAGAAAAGAGCACCTCTTGCCTGGCAATTTCCTTCCACACATTCAACTGATGCCCCTGTGTCCACGTGTATTCCTTTGAAGTCCATGCCATGAGTGTTGAGTCTTGAATTTCTTCAAACGCTAACCAGGTGAGGTAGTGCGCCTTTCCATGAAAGATCATTTCTGATAGCATATCATTTTCATGCTGAAGGGTATCTGACTTCAACAAATAATAGTAAGCTAAATTCTTAATTGCATTAGGCACAAGCTGTGCGCGAGTCATATCGTCCTTTTGGTATTGCGGAAAAGGAACCGACTTCGTGATTCTATTTTCATTTCCTAAATAAAAATCCAATCCAACGGCTAAGTATTCGTCTGTGCTGTAGGCACCAATATTGAATCCTGAATTCATCCAAATCAACTGAGGAAGTTTCATATTCGGAACCAACGTTTGCATGCGAAGAGTAGCTTCCAATATTTTTTCATGAAGGGAATCGAGACGTTCTTGCGGATAGTTCTTTTCAATTTCTGATTTCAAATCTCGAAAATCGGGATGACTAACAAACCCCTGAACCATTTGTAACGTTGATAGGCTGTCGCATGGCCCGGCGTTTAGTATGCGCTCGAGATAGAGGCAGAAAAACTTCCCATATTTCGTTTTTAATTCAGAAATGTTCTGAGTGTTTTTCCAATCGGCATTGAAAAAGTCTTGATCAAACCTTAGAGGATTCAATGATTTACCTTCAAATTCCACGTCAATATCTTTATGCTTGTCTGCCTCTCCGCAGGAGTAACAGAGGATTGTCAACAAAATTGACAAAATTGAAAGATAGGAATTCGTTAGCTTTGGCATAGTTATTTGCAAAAGTCATTAAAAAAGACCTTCATATGAAAAAAATAAACACCTTAATTCTGTTCTGCCTATTGACAATGATGTCTTTTGCGCAGGCGACTGCAATAACCAACAAGTTTCGTTTGGGATTTAAAGTCTCTCCCAATATTTCTTGGTTGGCTAGTGATAACAGCAATATGACTGTTGGCGACAAATCTCTTCAATTTGGATATGGTTTGAACTTCGATATTTTCTTCGCGGAGAATTATGCAATAGGTACCGGCTTCAACATCAACAATACCGGTGGTAAATATTCATACTTCGCTGAATACACGGGGGATGATATTGATGCTGTTGGAACCGCAATAACGAATCTGAAGCAGGTCGGATTAATTAGTAGAGATCTTCGACTTCAGTATTTGCAAATTCCGTTGACCTTCAAAATGAAAACCAATGAGATTGGCTACCTAACCTATTGGGGACAATTCGGGTTGGGTTTAAACATGAATCTTAAGGCTCTCAGCGATGACAATATTGATTACTTATATTACCAGAACAAAAACACCTTCGCATGGGAAAAATCAAACCGAGAGACATCAACAATAAGCTCAAACGATATTAAAAATGAAGTAAATATCTTTTCTTCCAATTTAATGTTCGCTGCAGGTGTTGAATATAACCTATCTGGAAATACAAGCATCTTGGCCGGCCTTACTTTCCAAAACGGTTTTACCGATGCGTTAAAAGGAAATGGCGTAGTGAACGATCAAAGCACGAACTCGCCAACATTTAATGGAGGTACAGCAAATACCCCTAAGACGTTCGAATTATCAGGACTTCCGAATTACATTGAATTGAACATCGGCATTTTGTTCTAATAGATAAAATTCATTTTGTAAATCCCGTACCTTTGAGGTTCGGGATTTTTTTATGAAAAAAAAGCAAACTGTAGATCACATTGTAAAGTGGCTTCGCAACTATTGCGAGACCAGTGGCATGAGCGGATTTGTTGTGGGTGTTAGTGGAGGAATAGATTCTGCCTTGACATCTACACTCTGCGCCATGACAGAAAAGCCTGTATTGTTGGTTGAAATGCCCATTCATCAAGCTCCAAGCCACGTAACACGAGCCCAAAAGCACATGGAATTTTTAGAGAATAGATTTGAGCACGTGAGTACGACTCGTGTTGAGCTAACTTCATCATTCGACACTTGGGTGCATTCACTCCCTTCTTCTGATAACCATGCGCTCTACAACTTAAGTTTAGCGAACTCTCGTGCCCGACTTCGCATGACCACCTTATACTACTTTGCCGGAATTCACAAATACCTTGTTGCAGGAACCGGAAATAAAGTGGAAGATTTCGGTGTAGGATTTTACACTAAATACGGAGATGGCGGAGTGGATCTCTCCCCCATTGCAGATCTTTTGAAGACTGAAGTTTATTCCTTAGCTGAATCGCTTGGAATTCATGACGACATATTAAACGCTGCACCCACAGATGGTTTATTCGGTGATGACAGAAGCGATGAAGATCAACTGGGAGCAAGCTATCCTGAGCTCGAGTGGGCAATGGCTTACATCGATAATGGTGAAAAAATCTCCAAGCGCGAACGTGATGTTTTGGACATTTACCAAAAATTAAATAAGCAGAATCAACACAAAATGCAACCCATTCCGGTTTGTATTATACCTGAAGACTTAAGAACATGATGAATTTAGATTTAACTGGAAAGACTGCTGTGGTTTGCGGGGCCACGCAAGGAATAGGTTTCGCAACTGCAATGCAATTGGCAAAACAAGGCGCTTCAATTGTGCTTATTGCTCGCAGTGAGGAACGGTTGGTAAATGCCATCTCGCAACTTGAACATCCAGAAAGACATTCATACGCAGTCGCAGACTTCTCTCACCCACAATCGGTGAAAGAGGCTATTCAGAAAGTCACCGCGCAACACACCATAAACATTCTTGTAAACAATACTGGCGGACCTAATCCAGGTAAGGCCATTGACGCCGACATTGAAGAATTTCGTCAAGCGTTTAACGCCCATCTGATTTGCAATCAAATCTTAGCTCAAGCTGTTGTTGAAGGAATGAAGAAAACAGGATACGGTCGAATTGTAAACGTAATTTCAACTTCAGTAAAACAACCACTTCCAAATTTGGGAGTGAGCAATACCATTCGCGGAGCTGTAGCCAGCTGGAGTAAGACACTGGCTTCGGAATTAGGAGCATTCGGTATTACCGTAAACAATGTACTTCCTGGCGCTACTTCAACGGGAAGACTCGAGCAAATCATGAATAATAAAGCCGCGAAAACAGGACATACTGCAGAAGAAGTGAAGCATGAAATGGAAAATGAAGTTCCTCTAAAACGTTTGGCTAAACCTGAAGAAATTGCTAACGCAATTTCGTTCTTGTGCTCTCCTGCCGCTGCCTATATCAACGGAATTAACTTACCCGTTGACGGAGGAAGAACTCTTTCGTTATAATTTTTTTCTACTCAACTGAAATCTTCACAAGTAGTGAAGCACTACAGCTATTGCAAGAACTATTGCAAGACCTTCAATCAATAATTGCAAGAAAAGTGGGACTGGTAGTGCAAACGCCAGTATCATCAGCAACAAAGCAATCCAAAAGTTTTTACTAAATCCTTCCATCAAGAAAACAGTTAAGGCCGGCAGGAATAGAGACAAAATAATGTAAAGCACAAACTCTAAATCGGCATCAATGGACTGCACAAATTTAGTTTCAGCTAGAATATTTGTTGACTGAACAGGAGATAAAGACTTAATGACCTCGTGTATTTTCTCTGATCTAGAAACATCGCGCGCAATATTTTGCGGAGCATCTTGAGAAATATCTTGTGAAGCATCTTGTGCAACATCTTGCGTAGCATCTTGTGCAACATCTTGCGCAGCATCTTGCGCAGCATCTTGCGCTATATCTTGCGTAGCATCTTGTGCTGCATCTTGTGCTGCATCTCGCGAAGCGACATGATTCCACTCAATATGATACCCCGGTTGGTAAACGCGTTTTTCCACCGAACAAGAAACCAAGGCAATGGTTACGAACAAAAGAAGAATCCAATTTTTATTCATGCTACAGGTTTATTTAGAATTCGAATTTAAACCTTCCCTTCAACATAAAACAAAAGAAAAGGGTTGTCTTTCGACAACCCTCTCTTTATTACTTTCATAATATATCAATATCTATAAGCATCGTTTTTGAAAGGTCCAGCAACTGGAACTCCAATGTAGTCTGCTTGACTTTGAGACAATGATTCTAACTCAACACCAATCTTAGCCAAGTGCAACATAGCCACTTTCTCATCAAGGTTCTTAGGTAGAACATATACTTTATTTTCATAATTCTCACGGTGCATCCACAATTCCAACTGCGCCAAAACTTGGTTGGTAAATGAAGCACTCATTACAAACGAAGGGTGTCCAGTTGCACAACCTAAGTTCACCAAGCGGCCTTCAGCTAAAACAATAATGTCTTTTCCTTCCAAGGTATACTTGTCTACTTGCGGCTTAATGGTGTCTTTCGATGCACCGTAGTTGCTGTTCAACCAAGCCATATCAATTTCATTGTCGAAGTGTCCAATATTACAAACCACTGCATTGTGCTTCATAGCCATGAAATGCTTTCCAACTATAATTTGATGGTTACCGGTAGCTGTAACAATGATGTCTGCTTCAGCAATTGCGGTATCCATGCGTTTAACTTCATATCCCTCCATTGCCGCTTGAAGCGCACAAATCGGATCAATTTCAGTTACGATTACACGAACACCTGCGTTACTCAAAGAATCAGCAGATCCTTTTCCAACATCGCCGTATCCAGCTACAACAGCTACTTTACCGGCCATCATTAAGTCAGTAGCTCTGCGAATTGCATCTACCAAAGACTCACGACATCCGTACTTGTTATCGAATTTACTCTTCGTAACAGAGTCGTTGATGTTAATTGCTGGAAGAACAAGGGTTCCGTTTTTCTCACGCTCGTACAAACGAAGAACTCCTGTTGTGGTCTCTTCAGAGATACCGCGAATGCCTGCAGCTAATTCTGGGAAGCGATCGAACACCATGTTAGTCAAATCACCACCGTCATCTAAAATCATATTCAATGGCTCTCCGCCTTCGAAAGCGTGAAGCGTTTGTTCAATACACCAGTCGAATTCTTCTTCGTTCATTCCCTTCCATGCGAAAACAGGGATACCCGCAGCAGCAATTGCAGCAGCAGCATGATCTTGCGTTGAGAAGATATTACATGAGCTCCAAGAAACTTGAGCTCCCAATTCAATAAGCGTTTCAATTAAAACTGCTGTTTGAATAGTCATGTGCAGACATCCCGCAACGCGAGCGCCTTGAAGTGGTTTGCTGGCTCCGAATTCAGCACGCAAGGACATCAATCCTGGCATCTCTGCTTCCGCCAATAAAATTTCTTTACGTCCCCACTCTGCGAGAGACATATCTTTTACTTTGTAGTTCATTGTGCTGGTGAGTGTTTGGCTCATTTTTTCAATTATTAGTTTGCAAAGGTATAAACAGAACATTAAACAAAAGGTTGAATACATTAGCAAAAAAAAAATCATGCCTCTTTGGCCCCACAACATTCACAAAGACTTGCACCTCTGGAATTTAACAGAGAGTACTGAGTCGTGGATAAATTTGGCAGAATCAAACGCCTACTCTTTCAAGAACAACCCTCCCAACCTTAGAGATATCGAGCGTTTCGCTATATTTTTATTGTTGAAGGGAATACAAATGGACGACCAAATTCAGTACAACGAGTTTGGAAAACCGTTTCTTAACGACGGAAAATTCATGAGTATCTCTCACGATAAAAACTTTGTGGGGCTTATTATTCAAGAAAGTGAGGTTGGACTCGATATTCAAACTGCAGAAGAACGCGTCCATCGTATTGCGAGCAAATTCTGCAACACAACAGAACTCGCTCAATTTCATTCAACAGAAGAGATAACCGCTATCTGGTGCACCAAAGAAGCCATCTTCAAGTTCTTTGGAACAGGTGTTCCTTTCGCAGAAAGCATAACCGTGACCGCTATCGATTGGGATTCTGAGGAAATACTTGCTAACTATAACGGTGTTCATGGCTCACGAATTTTCACCTTGAAGCTCATGAACCTTAACAATACCTTTGTTGTATACACGCTATAACATGAGAAGCTTTTTAACCTTTACTCTGTTTCTTTTTTCTATTTATGTTGAAGGACAATTCCTGTCGGCTCCAGGAACATACATTCATGCGCGCAACGCTTCAAACACTTCAGATAGAGAGACCGTGATTTGGTCGGAAGACTTCGCCAACGGCATTCCTACAACATGGAACAATTCCGGAGCCCCTTCACTTGCAGTTTGGGAATACCGCGGTCCTTCAACTAACCCCAACCAATTGGTAGGTTCAAGAGGTTCGTGTCTTCCCAATGGAAATGTGGGTGAAGCTATCACGAGTAGCACAGCTTCGAACGGATTTGTGATTTTCGATTCGAATTATTGGGACAACAATTTGAATCCATGTACTGTCGATAATTTCGGAACAGGACAGGCACCGGGTCCGCATCTCACATACTTAACCACCCCTTCCATTGACCTAACCGGATTTCCAAATGCCGTATTGGAATTCGAACAATACATACGCTATTATTTAGGAAATACACGCGTTGAAATTTCCATAGCGAACGGACCCTGGGAAGTTCTTTACGCCAACGTTCTGGAGCAAGGAATCACCACTCAAAATACGCAAAAAGTTCGCATGCCCCTACCCGCGACTGCCGGAAATCAAAGCAATGTGAAATTGCGATTTGTCTACGACGGACTTTACTACTTCTGGCAAATGGATGACGTTCTCATTCTGCAAGGGTTTGCAAACGATCTGATTATTGAAAATTCATCTTATGGCGATTTTGATTTAAACAATCCCGACCACACTACCGGATTCGAAATGATGGAATACACGCAATACCCCAGTGCATTTGCCCCACTCGTGCATTTGGAAAGCAACGTGTTCAATTTAGGTACGAATATTCAGACCAACGTGGAATTGAACGCTCGCCTGATCAATGATAATTCCGGCGCATTGATCTTCGAAAGCAATTCGCCAATTCTAACCGATTTAGCTCCGGGTGCAGACTCCGTTCTTGTTGCAGGAGAATTTCAAATTGACCCTACGGTTTCGCACTATAGCGCCTATTTCAACAGTCTTCAAACAGAAACTGACGAGAATATTTTCAATCAAATCGAATGGCTTCAGTTCGATGTAACTCCTGTGACTTACGCTCGTGACGAAAACAATTTAGGATCCATGTTCCTTCCGTCTGAAATATACGCAGATGCTCCATTCGAAATGGGCACGGTGTATTTACTTCCATCCGGGCAGCAACTGCATAGCGTGAGCGTTGCGATTGGTGAAGGAACGACGCTACCTTCCACAGTCTACGCGACAGTTTTTTCATTCTCTCTATCAGCAGGAATTGGCGGTGCTATTGCATCAACACAAGACTTTGAAATTACAGAAGCAGACATAAATCCTTTTGGCGGTGCCAGCATGAAAGTTCTCTCCTTCGACACGCCCGTTAACCTATCACAAGGACTGTATCTCGTGGCTGTAGGCTCAACGAACAGCGCGTTTCAAACAGTTATAGGATTGTCTGGCAAGTCGGAAGACTTGAGTGCTTGGGTTCGATTCAACAATTCAAACACAGATTTATTCTACCTCACAAGAACACCGATGATTCGCATGAATTTCGGTCCAGTTTCAAACATAACCGAACAATCATTCGGTCAGACGTTTCAAATTTTCCCGAATCCAGCAACCGAATCTCTTTCCATTCTTTTGAATGAAAAAGAATCGGCTACAATAGAGGTATTCGACGGAACAGGCAGACGTATTCACTTGCAACAAAGCAATACCGAAGCCTCAAAAATTGAAATGAACATTTCAGAATTTTCTTCGGGGATTTATACGATTCGCGTGAATCAAGCGAATCGCACTTCTACCCAAATTTTCGTCAAGCAATAACGTATGTCTATCAAGTCAAGCGCCAGCCTCTGGCTCGGAAAACGCATTCGTAAATCGCTGTTGAATGAAAACGAGCATGCACAGGCTTTTCAAAACGAAGTACTGAAAAATCTTTTGCATAACGCTAGCAATACAGCGTTCGGAGCGGATCATAATTTCAAATCCATTTCGACTCACAGTGAATGGACCGAAGCGGTTCCTGTGCGCGACTACGAAGAGTTGGTTCCGTATATGGAACGCGCAAAGGCTGGAGAGCTTTCAGTTTTGTGGCCGGGCATACCGAAATATTTCTGCAAGACTTCAGGCACAACCAGTGGAACGAAATTCATTCCGCTTACACAAGCTTCATTGCCGAACCACATTGGTTCCGCGCGCAATGCGCTGTTGAACTACATTGGTGAAACAGGTCAATCGAAATTTGTAGATGGAAAAATGATTTTCCTTCAAGGAAGTCCTGAATTAAGCAGACTCGATTCGGGTATTCCTTACGGAAGACTATCAGGCATTGTGGCCAATCACGTCCCTGCCTATTTGCAAAAGAATCGCATGCCTTCGTATGCTACGAATTGCATAGAAGATTGGGAAACGAAAATCAATAGAATTGTTGAAGAGACCTGCAAGCAAGACATGCGTCTCATCTCTGGAATTCCAAGTTGGGTGCAGATGTATTTCGAATTGTTGCTTGAAAAAACAGGCAAGCAAACCATCCATGAAATTTTTCCGAATTTCGAATTATTCGTTTTCGGCGGAGTGAATTTCGCTCCATATAAATCGCGATTTGCTGAACTCATTGGAGAAGAAATTCCAACCATAGAATTATATCCGGCAAGCGAAGGATTCCTTGCCTATCAAGACAGTCAAGAGGCCGAAGGACTTCGATTAAACATCAACAGCGGCATCTATTTCGAATTCATCAAAGCAGAAGAATACTTTTCGGAGAATCCAAAACGTTACGCTTTGCACGAAGTTGAATTGGGTGTGAATTACGCACTCATCCTTAGCAACAACGCTGGCCTTTGGGCCTATAGCATAGGAGACACCGTGAAGTTTGTTTCGCTCAATCCGTATCGAATTTTAGTCACTGGAAGAATTAAGCATTTCACCAGTGCCTTTGGCGAACATGTCATTGGTGAAGAAGTTGATCGCGCCATGACACATGCGCTCACACAACTGAACTTCTCGGTGAATGAGTTTCATGTCGCACCGCAGGTTCAACCTACAGAAGGACTTCCCTATCACGAATGGATCATCGAGTTCATCGGAGAGATTCCTGAATTGAGTGCACTTCAAGAATTGCTAGACAATAAAATGCAAGAACAAAATGTTTACTACAAAGACCTTATTGTGGGAAGCGTTTTACAAAAGCTGAAAATCACTCCCGTGAAAAACGGAGCATTCAATGCTTACATGAAATCGGAAGGAAAACTAGGAGGTCAGAATAAAATTCCACGACTCGCGAACGATCGAAAATTGGCCGATGCATTACTTCAACATAAATAAATTAATTTTTATTCTTGCAACATTCCTTTGCTTCGAAGCGAGTGCGCAATTGCGTTGGAGTGAGCAGAGCGTGAACTACGGCGTATTCACGAAATACACCGAGCGCGTTACAGATATTGTTGTTTGGAATGAAGGAACGAAAACAGACCATCTACTTCGCGCCGACTTCTCTCCGAACTTTCAAGTGTTGTACTCTACAAAAGACTTGCAGCCTGGAGACAGTTTGGTGATTCGAATAAAATTCAATCCGAGAAAAACAGGAAAATTCAAAGAAGTTGTTCCAGTCTATTTCGCTTCACAAAGCGTTTCAACTTCGCTTACAATTAGCGCTGAAGTTGCCTACGTGAACTTAACAGAAGACCTTCCTTGTCCGCACTTCAACGAAAAACCTACACAATGCTGCGGTGAATTTTCACTCGATGTTTTGGTCCTTGACAAATCCACTAAAAAACCCATTCGAGATGCAGATGTTGAAGTACTTGAAGAACGCATTCTTCAACTCACAAAAAAAACAAACAAAGACGGCGAAGTGAATGCTGAAATTCCCATTGGCTATTACACCCTTTATGCAGGAAAAGAAGGTTACGCTGGAAAATCAATCACTACGCAAGTGAATCTTCACAACCACCGATTTGTTTTCGAATTAGAAAAAAAAGAAACTCCTCTTCCACCCGTAGTAACTGTTCCAATTGATTCCCTTCCTTCCGCAGTTGTTAAGGAACCCATTCCGAATAAAACGTTCGACGAAAAAGAATATGTTCCGAATAACATATCTTTTTTGATAGACATTTCAGGGTCTATGGCGCAAGGAGAAAAATGGCCAATAACAAAACAAGCACTTTCATCTTTATCTGGATTTATGCGTGCAACAGATCAATTGTCTGTTATCACGTATTCCGAAAAAGCAAAAGTGCTTTTGAATACAACAAACGGAAATGAAGTAAGTGATCTTGGTTTGTTACTAGAAGGAAAGAAGCCGAACGGACAGACCAGCGGGACAGCGGGATTCAATGCCGCCTTCCGCATGTTGCGCAAATCGAAAATTGAAGCGGGAAACAATCAGCTATATGTTATAACAGACGGCGCCTTCAAACCCGAAGATGAAAAGCAAATTGAGAAATTGGTTCGACTTGCGAATAAACGTAAAATACACACGACAGTAATTGTGGTGAAAGGAAGTAAATTCGCGAAAGAAAATTTAGAGAAGATTTCTCAATTTGGAGAAGGCTCTTTTCTCTGCATTGAAAATGCAGAAGATGCACAATCGAAAATTTTCGAACTAATAAAGCAGCAATCGAAAAAATGAGTCAAGTAAAAATCATAGGAATTTCGGGTGGAAGCGGATCGGGCAAGACTACTTTTTTAAGTGGATTGAAGGAGCGAATTCCCGCTGAACACCTCGCCCTTGTCTCTCAGGACAACTACTACAAGCCTCAAATAGAGCAGCACAGAGATGAGAACGGCTGGATAAATTATGACCTTCCAACAGGAATTGAAAAAGAAAGGCTCGTGCACGACATGAATCAATTGTTGAATGGAAATGCAATTGAGTTTTTGGAATACAACTTCAACAATCCAGCCTGGGAGCCACAGAAGATGATCATTCAGCCTGCACCTATTGTTGTGATGGAGGGATTGTTTGTTTTTCATTACAGCGAAATTTTCGAAATACTTCATCATAAAATTTACCTCGATGCTCCCGTTGATTTGCGTTTGGAAAGACGCATCAGTCGAGACCTAGGGCAACGCGGTTATCCCGAACACGAGGTTCGTTATCAGTGGGACAACCATGTTCGTCCGGCGGAAATTCAATATCTCGAACCCTTCATCGATCGCTGCGATTTAATCATTGACAGCACCAAGCCCATTGAAAGTGAGATTGATCGTTTGGTAAAACTCCTCGGCTACTAATGGAGATTACGATTTACACAGACGGCGCTGCGAAAGGCAATC
This sequence comes from Flavobacteriales bacterium, assembly GCA_044371675.1. Taxonomy (GTDB): domain Bacteria; phylum Bacteroidota; class Bacteroidia; order Flavobacteriales_D; family Sanyastnellaceae; genus CAIZGX01. The sequence continues at coordinate 15,081 of JBILTF010000007.1, read as the reverse complement.
CGGGTCCAGGCGGATATGGAGCCGTTCTTATGGCAGGGAAATTTCACAAAGAAATTTCTGAAGGCTTTCGCCTCACCACCAACAACCGCATGGAGCTCATGGCCGTTTGCGCTGCGTTGGAATTATTGAAATTCGATAACAGTCCGGTTACCATTTACAGCGATTCGAAATATGTTGTAGACTCCGTAGAAAAGAAATGGATTGCCGGATGGGTAAAGCGCGGATGGAAAAATGTTAAGAATCCAGATCTATGGAAACGCTACATGGCTGTGGCTTCCAAGCACAACGTGAAATTCGTTTGGGTGAAGGGACACGCTGGAAATAAATACAATGAGATTTGCGATGAATTGGCTGTAGCAGCAAGTTCGGGAAGAAATCTTCCTGCCGATGATTGGTATGAGCGGAATGCTTCAGATAATTAATTGTTTCACTCATTCACTACTATATTTGCCCAAACTTTTGAAACCATGCGCACAGACCAATACCAAGGACACGATTATTATTTAATGGATGAGCTGCTTACCGACGAGCACAAATTGATTCGCGATGCAGCACGTGAGTGGGTAAAAAAAGAAGTTTCTCCAATTATTGAAGAGGCTGCAGAAAACTGTAAATTTCCTCAACACCTTATACCAGGCCTAGCCAGCATTGGTGCTTTCGGACCCTATATTCCTGAAGAATACGGCGGAGCCGGATTGGATCAGATTGCTTACGGATTAATTATGCAAGAGTTGGAGCGTTGCGATAGCGGACTTCGCTCTACGGCATCGGTTCAATCTTCTTTGGTGATGTATCCGATTTGGAAATACGGTTCTGAAGAACAACGCATGAAGTTCTTACCGAAATTGGCTTCGGGCGAATGGATCGGTTGCTTCGGATTAACTGAACCAGACCACGGTTCAAACCCAGGTGGAATGACCACCAACTTCAAAGACATGGGCGACCACTATTTGTTGAACGGTGCGAAAATGTGGATCTCTAACGCGCCATTCGCCCAAGTAGCGGTTGTTTGGGCTAAGAACGAAGAAGGACGCATTCACGGAATTATCGTAGAAAGAGGAATGGAAGGATTTACAACTCCGACCATGCACGGCAAGTGGAGCCTTCGCGCAAGTGATACCGGTGAGTTGATTTTCGATAATGTAAAAGTTCCGAAAGAAAACTTATTGCCTGGACGTTCTGGATTAGGCGGACCACTTTCTTGTTTAGATAGCGCCCGTTACGGAATTGCTTGGGGTGCCATTGGTGCAGCATTAGACTGCTACGATGTTGCTCTTCGTTATTCTCAAGAACGCATGCAGTTCGGCAAGCCAATAGGTGCTTTCCAATTGCAACAAAAGAAATTGGCGGAAATGATTACTGAAATCACCAAGGCGCAATTGTTGACTCTTCGTTTGGGTCAGCTTCGCAACGAAGGTCGCGCGACAAGTTCTATGATCTCTATGGCGAAACGCAACAACGTTGACATGGCCAAAACAGTTGCTAGCAACGCACGTCAAATGTTAGGCGGAATGGGAATCACAGGAGAATATCCAATCATGCGTCACATGATGAACCTTGAATCGGTTATTACCTACGAGGGAACCCATGACATTCACTTGTTAATTACAGGAATGGACGTAACAGGATTCGATGCATTTAAATAATTTTATGAAAAAGAACTTAGTTGCTTTTTTACTAACCCTGGCTTCGGCTGGGGTTTTTGCTCAACAACCGGTTGGTTCGCATTATCTGTTCACCAATTATAGTGGCACCTTCACTCCTATTGAAGAAGGAAATTCGCTGGATGGCGGACAAATTTGGGATGATCCAACTTGGACCGTGCCGTTGGGATTTACCTTCTACACAGCGAATGATACTATAACGACACTATACGTTGGTGAATTAGGAACAACAGTGTATGGAATTCAAGATGATTCGTTAAGTGATATTTTTCTTCCTTACTTCGATGATATCGCGAATGCCGATAACGACACCTTAGTAAGTCCGGTTAGCTATGTGGTTGAAGGACCTCCTGGATTTCAAATCTGCAAAATTGAATGGTTGAATGTAGGTTTCTACGAAGATTGGGCAGCCAATGGCACATACACCCAAACCACATCTTTCCAATTGTGGTTGTATGAAAATTCAAACATCTTTGAATACCATTACGGACCAAGTAACATAACAGACCCTTCAACAATTCACATCTTCGGGGCACCGGCAGTGGCCTTCTTAGAGAACTTAAATCAAAATACAGGATTCGATTGGGATGGATTTTACAGTGTGAGCGGAAATACAGACGCGCCAACGATCACAACGTTGACTAACGCAGAAGTTCTCGCAGCGCAAGGCATTCCATCATACGCTTTGCTGAACGCTGAGCCAGCTGAAGGAACTGTTTATCGCTTTACACCGAATTTTATAAATGTTGAAGAGAACACCCTTGCTACTTTCGATGTGTATCCGAATCCAACCAGCGGTTTGCTGAATGTATTCAATCCAACACAAGAAACCGTTGTTGCTCAAATCCTTTCCGCTGATGGAAAAGTGATTCAAGTTGAAACCTTAACTTCAGGAAGAAATGCCATTCAAACGGACGAACTTTCTTCCGGATTTTACTTGCTTCGTATCAACGGCACTTGCTCTTCATTCATCAAGAACTAATTGATGAAAGGCAATTGGCGTAGCCTTCCAGTTATTGTCATTTTAGCAATAATTTGGGGCAGCTCCTTCATTCTCATGAAGCGAGGCATGTTCGCCTTCGACGCCTATGGCCATCAGGTTCCTGTCTTTTCACCGAATCAAGTTGCTGCTTTAAGATTGGGCATTGCCTCCTTGGTCATGCTCCCCTTCGCCTTCATTTTCAAAAGTTGGCTGAAGCGTGAGTTAATCTGGTGGTATGTTGTAGTTGGAATGTTGGGAAGCGGCATTCCTGCCTTCCTTTTCACGAATTCGCAGATGTTCTTGCATTCGAGTATGTCGGGCATCTTGAATGCGCTCACACCGCTCTTCACGCTCATTGTCGGATACTTCGTCTTCAAGAAATCGGTTCGGAAAATGCAAATTGTGGGAGTCACCCTCGGACTTGTTGGCGCGGTTTGCCTAATTAGCCTCCGCGGATTGGGCGACTCGAAGAACATGGCCTACAGCATGCTTATTGTGCTTGCCACCATAAGCTATGGCTTCAGCGTGAACACCATTCACAGCAAACTTCACGGCGTGCCATCATTTGCTATTTCCGCCTTTTCGTTGTTGGTAGCTGGAATTCCATGCTGGATACTCATTGGCACCGACGGAACGTTCGAAATTCTACAAACCAACACATACGGATGGCGCAGCCTGGGATTCATAGCCACCTTGGCCATTTTGGGCACCGCTCTCGGTAATATTCTATTCTTTCGATTCACCCAAAAGGTCGGAGCCCTTGCCGCATCATCCATTACTTACCTGATTCCTGTGGTGGCCATTCTATGGGGTGTGTACGACGGCGAACCGTTTACTTGGCTTCACGGCGCATTCGCCGGGATTATTCTTACGGGGATCTATTTGGTGAATAAGCAGCCAACTTCGAGATTCACGATGTGAAAGATGTTTCATAAGATGCTTCGCAAGATTCTTCGAAAGAATATCACCAAAGGTTTGATCGTGAAACGATTGATCGAATGCAAATTCGATTTCTATGAAATATTGTATTGTTTTCAAACAAAGAATGTGTATATTTGCACCCCCTTAATCGGGAAAAACTAATTAAAAATTAACGTTATGTACGCAATTGTTGAAATAGCAGGGCATCAGTACAAAGTACAAAAAGATCAGCAGATCTTCGTTAATCGTCTTCAAAACGAAGAAGGAACACAGGTTGAATTCAACCACGTTCTTTTGACTGATGATAACGGTTCGATCACTGTTGGCGCCCCAGCTGTAGAAGGTGTTAAGGTCACCGCACGCGTAGTGAATCACCTTAAAGGAGATAAAGTAATTATCTTCAAAAAGAAACGCCGTAAAGGCTATCAAAAGAAGAACGGTTTCCGTGCTTATTTGACAGAAATTGTAATTGAAAACATTGGTTAATCCCTAATCCTAAAAGACAATGGCTCACAAGAAAGGTGTCGGTTCGTCGAAAAACGGCCGTGATTCAGAAAGTAAACGCTTAGGTGTAAAATTATTTGGCGGACAAGTATGTGTTGCTGGAAATATTATCATTCGTCAGCGTGGTACTCGTCACAATGCAGGTTTAAACGTTGGGGTTGGAAAAGACCACACTTTATATGCTTTGACTGACGGAGTAGTAGAATTCCGCAAGAAGAAAGACAATAAGTCGTTCGTTTCGGTTGTTCCTGCACAGGCGTAATCGAGAGTTCGTCTCAACAATTTTCAAAAACTCTCGATCTTTTGGTCGGGAGTTTTTTATTTTATCCAACATCAAGTAACTTCGTCACATGCTTCAAGTACCCTATTTAAGAGAGAATACAGAGAAAGCGCTTAGCAGTTTAGCCAAGCGCAATAAAGATTTTTCAGCCACCGTTGAATCAATTATTTCCGTAGACGAATCACGTCGCAAACTTCAAAACGAACTCGACAATCTTTTGGCCGAGTCGAACAAGATTTCGAAGATCATTGGTGATCTTTTCAAGGAAGGAAAAAGAGAAGAAGCCGATGGCATGAAGGTGCGCACCACAGAGATTAAAGAAGAATGCAAAGGCATTGAAACGAACCTTTCTCAATTGGAAGAAGAGTTGAAGCAACTGCTCTACCTCGTTCCAAACGTTCCACACGAAAGTGTTGTCTTTGGAAAAGGTGCTGAAGAAAACGAAGTGGTCTACTCTTCTGGAGATATCACTGCGTTGGGAGAAAGCAAATTACCACACTGGGAGTTGTGCGAAAAACACAAACTCATCGATTTCGAATTAGGCGTAAAAATTACAGGCGCTGGTTTCCCGGTTTACATTGGAAAAGGAGCCCGTCTGCAAAGAGCGTTGATTAATTTCTTTTTGGAAGAAGCCATGAAGGCTGGATACACGGAGCATCAAGTTCCTCACCTCGTGAATGAGGCGAGCGGATACGGGACAGGACAGCTTCCTGACAAAGAAGGACAAATGTACCATGTTGGAGTAGATGACTTGTATTTGATTCCTACAGCAGAAGTGCCATTAACGAATTTATATCGCGATATATTATTGAAGGAAGAACAACTTCCAATTAAACTAACCGGATACACGCCATGCTTCCGCCGAGAAGCAGGAAGCTACGGAAAAGATGTTCGCGGTTTGAACCGCTTGCATCAATTTGACAAAGTAGAGATCGTGCAATTGTCGAAACAAGAAGACAGTTACGCTTTGTTGGAAGACATGGTGAACCATGTAAAAGGACTGTTGAATAAATTGGAATTGCCTTTCCGTATTCTTCGTCTTTGCGGTGGAGATATGGGTTTCACTTCTTCGCTTACTTTCGACTTCGAAGTGTATTCTGCGGCACAAGAGCGTTGGTTAGAAGTAAGCTCTACTTCCAACTTTGAAACGTTTCAAGCTAATCGTTTGAAATGTCGTTATAAAGGCGCAGACGGCAAAACACAGCTTGTGCACACACTAAACGGCAGTGCGCTTGCGTTACCTCGCATAGTGGCTGCACTGTTAGAAAATCATCAAGATGAAAATGGAGTAAGAATACCTCAAGCTCTTGTACCTTACTGCGGATTTGAACGAATTTAATTTTTGAATATGCGCATACTTTATTTCTTCATGGCATCTGCACTTCTGCTTTCCATGCATTCGTGCACACCTCCGGACAGATCAGAATATGTAAAACAAATCGATTCAATTTCCAACGCTTTAGAGAATGTAGCAGGTTCGTATGAAAAGCTTCATCTCGATGAACTTCAAGCTAAGTTAGACACCGTGAACAAGCACCTCGATTTCGTTCATGACAACTACAAAGGTGAAATGAAGAAGAGCATTGCGTTTGAATTGGCATCTTACCGAAGTATTCGCAAGCTCATTCCTGAATTCGAAAAGCGCCGAGAGACTATTGCAAACGGACTAACTGTTTCGAGAGAACAACTCACATCACTTAAAAAAGCATTGAGCGAAAATGCAACGCACGATGCAGTTGGAAATGAAATCAATGACGAATATTTAAAGAAACAAATTCAACAAGAAAAAACCATCAATGCTTCATTGGTGAAGGAAATTGAATTCGTTGTACAAAAATCGGATTCCATCGACAATCGATTTGCTCGTCATTACAGTAAAGCAAAATTCTGGTGCGACAGCATTGCAGCTTCTTCAAAATAAAATATGAAAAAGCTTTGGCTCATAGCACTTTTAATACTCGCTACCGAATGTTCATTCGGTCAGCGCGATTATGAAATTGCAGAGCAGTATTTCCATAGCGGACAGTTCACGGAAGCGAAAATGTATTACGAGAAGCTGTACAAAGAAGGGTTTGAAAATGAAATCTATGAGAATTACAAAACAACACTCATTCAACTCGCTTTAGAAAAAGAGGCTGAAACCCTTATCAAACGTAAGCTTAAGCAAACCAAGGACTACACCTTGCACGTTGATCTAGGAAATTTATACGCTCAGTTCAAAGACGATAAAAGCGCAACTGAAGCCTACCAAACGGCCCTCGATAAAACAGCCGTTAACCGCATGCCTATTCTTGAATTGGGACAGAAGTTTTTAGAAGTTAACCTGTATGCTTGGGCCTTGAAGACCTATGAAAAAGGAAAAACACTAGGCAAAGATGGGTATACCTATTCGTTTGAAATTGCAGGAGTACAGGGATCATTGGGTAATTTCCAAGGCATGTGCGAAGCTTATATGGACATTTTAAGGGAACAGCCCTCGTATCTCGCGCAAGTAGAAACATCGCTCATGCAGCTAGTGGATTTTCAAGACGACGATGAGCGATGCAACGATTTGAAATCACTGGTTTTAAAGCGAATTCAAATTGAACCGAGCACCACAATTTATTCAGAATTTTTAGCTTGGTTTCTCATGCAACGCAGAGACTTTAACGGAGCTTTCATTCAATTGAATGCACTCGACAAACGCAACAATGAGAACGGAAACCGCCTTATGAATCTGGCTATTCAGGCAGGGAACAACGAAGAATACAGTGTTGCGAATAAATGTTACAGCGCTGTAATTGCAAAAGGCAAAGCGTCTGTTTTCTTCCAGCAGGCAAGCGTGAAAAAACTTCAAACCTTAAGTCTTCTTTTGAAGCAAAATGAATTCGCAACGAACGAAGAATTTGTAGCGCTCGATACCGAATACGCTACCATTCAAAACGATATTGTTCAAGCAAATGAATTAGCCATTTTGAAAAAAGATTGGGCCCACCTCAAGACTTTCTATCTCAACAATTCAAAAGATGCCGAAGTACTTTTGAAAGAAGCATTAGCGTTAGGTGGTGTAAACGGAAAAACTCTTGCCGAGATTAAACTCGAACTGGGAGATGTGTTGCTCTTTCAAAACAAAATTTGGGAAGCCTCCCTCCTCTTTTCACAAATTGAATTAGACTTCAAAGACGATGTGCTTGGGCATGAAGCGAAATTCCGCAACGCGAAAATCTCCTTTTACACCGGCGATTTTGAATGGGCACAAGGACAGCTCGATGTATTAAAGGCTTCTACTTCAAAACTTATTTCAAACAATGCGTTGCAGCTCTCTTTGTTGATCACAGACAACTTCAACATGGATACTATTCCATTGCCTATGATGCAGTTTGCACGTGCTGAACTACTCGCCTATCAAAATCAGTTTGCGCTTACTTTCCAAACGCTAGACAGCATTACGACCGCCTTTCCTGGACATTCGCTTACAGACGAAATTCTTTTCACCAAAGCGAATATTTATAGGAAGCAAGGAGATTTCGAAAAGGCCGTTCTGTTATTTACCGAACTGGTGAACATTCACTTCGAAGGCATTTACGCGGACGATGCGCTTTTCGCTTTAGCCGAAATTGAAGAAAAGCATTTCAAAGATTTAGCAAAGGCTCAAACACACTACGAGCGCCTGTTGAACGACTTCCCAGGAAGTTTATTCGTCATCGACGCTCGTAAACGTTATCGCTCCTTAAAAGGCGAAGTTCAATAGCTAAATGCTATATTTGCAAAAAAATTGTTTCAATGAAAAACATTGCAGTTATTGGTGCTGGCACCATGGGAAATGGAATAGCGCACGTGTTCGCTCAGAACGGATTTACTGTTCAATTGATTGACTTGAATGAAGTGCAGTTAGAAAAAGCCGTTGCTACCATTTCTAAAAACTTAGATCGTCAAGTTGCAAAGGGCTCATTAACCGAAGAACAAAAAGCACAAACTCTTGCGAATCTTTCCACTTCAAACTCCATTGAAACAGGCGTTGCAAATGCAGAACTCGTTGTTGAAGCCGCAACTGAGAACGTTGATCTTAAACTGAAAATATTTCAAACCCTCGATGCGAACGCTCCAACGAATTGCATCTTAGCTTCCAACACGTCTTCAATAAGCATTACTAAAATTGCTTCTGTTACCAACAGACCTTCTCAAGTGATTGGCATGCACTTCATGAACCCAGTTCCTGTTATGAAGCTGGTTGAAGTCATTAGCGGATACAGCACTTCAAACGAAGTAAACGAAAAGGTTTTTGAAATTTCAAAGCAATTGGGGAAAGTTCCGGTTGAAGTGAACGACTACCCTGGTTTCGTAGCGAATCGCATTCTTATGCCTATGATCAACGAAGCCATTTATACATTGTTTGAAGGTGTTGCAGGAGTTGAAGAAATTGATACGGTAATGAAATTAGGAATGGGACATCCAATGGGTCCACTTCGCCTAGCCGACTTTATTGGCTTAGACGTTTGCTTGGCTATTCTTCGCGTAATGCATGAAGGATTCGGCAACCCGAAATACGCGCCGTGTCCTTTATTGGTGAACATGGTTGCAGCGAAAAAATTGGGCGATAAATCTGGAGAAGGATTTTATATTTTGAATAGAGAAACAAAAGAGACGACTGTTTCGCCTTCGTTTTCAAAATAATTCAAAGTGAAAATTCATCACGACTTTTCTTCGTTTAAGGACGTTAAAAACCCTGTCTTAACTATTGGGACCTTCGATGGTGTTCACATGGGGCATCAAGCCTTGCTTACGCGCATGAGAGAGCTCGCAAAGGAGGTCAATGGAGAAACTGTTGTGCTTACATTCTCACCTCACCCGCGAACTGTTCTCTTTCCCGAAGATCATGGCATTCAATTACTTTCAGATACCAACGAAAAAAGACAATTCCTTTCCGACTGTGGCGTAGATCATTTAGTTGAATTTCCATTCACAATGGAATTCGCAAAAAAATCGGCGTTTGAATATGTGCGCGATCTATTGGTTGTTGGAATAAATGTGCACACCGTTATCGTCGGATATGACCATCGCTTCGGAAGAAATCGTGAAGGAAACTTTCAAAAACTATTGGAATATGCAAACATTTTTCAATTTCATGTTGAAGAAATTCCTGCGCAACTCATTAACGAAAGTGAAGTGAGTTCAACGAAAATTCGGAATGCTATTTTAGTTGGAAAGGTAGAATTCGCGAAGGAAGCAACCGGACGCAACTACGTCCTTTCAGGAACGGTAGTGCATGGAAAAGGGAACGGAAAGAAAATTGGTTTTCCAACCGCAAACATGAAAATTTCAGATCCCTTGAAACTTATTCCCGCAAACGGAGTCTATGTAGTAGAAACCAACATCAACGGAATAAACTACCGCGGAGCCATGAACATTGGAACACGACCTACATTCGAATTAAACGGAAGCCGTTCGTTGGAAGTTCATATAATAGAGTTTAATAGCAGCCTCTACGAACAACCCCTGCAAGTAGCTTTTATTAGGAAGTTGCGCGACGAACAAAATTTTGGTTCAATAGATGCGTTGAAAGAACAACTTGCAAAAGACATTGCCAATGCGATTCGCTAAAACAACTCTTTTAATCCTCTTATTTTCCATCAACCTATTCGTTGCATCTCATGCGCAATTGGTGTCTTGGGACAAAATAGACACGTGTAAAATATACACGGATTTAAATCTTGCCTTAAAGGAACCTGCAAACGTTTATCGACTGCACCTCAACAGAAAAAAGTACACCGAGATTCCTCAAGAAATATTTCTACTTTCCAACTTGAACGATCTTCAACTCGATCGCAACAAGATTAAAACCCTTCCATCCAAAATTAACGAGCTTCCTTTTTTACAACGATTAAGCATCAATGAAAATGAAATTGATTCCATGCCGCCGTCACTTTTCAATTTGAAAAATTTACGCATTCTTGAACTCGGCGATAATTACATTAGTAACCTTCCCGACGAAATAGAAAAGCTGCAAAAGTTGGAAATATTGGCGCTGTGGGACAATCCTATCGACTATTATCCGAATGCTCTAGGTTCATTGAAGAACTTAACTCATCTCGATTTTCTTCACAACCAAATGAGCTACGGAACACAAGATCGAATCCTTCAAATGATCGATCAAAAGAGAACCAAAGTTTATTTCTCCATGCCTTGCGCCTGCGAAGACGGACACTAACATTTATACTTTATCGAAGTCGATAACGACTGTGTCTGAAACGGGCTCGCATTGACAAGTCAAGACGAATCCAGCATTCACCTCTCCCGGTTCTAATGCGTAGTTGAGTTTCATATCAACCTCACCTTCTTTCACGTGTGCGCGACATGTGCAACACATGCCCCCCTTACATGAAAAAGGAATGTCCAATCCCGCGCGCTGAGCCGCGTCTAGTATCATTTCTCCCGTCTTCGGCATTTTGAATTGCGTGTAATTCCCGTCGAAAATAACAGTTACATCCGCCTGTCCTTCCAACACCACTTCCTTCTTCACAACTGGAGCAGCTTGCTTGGCTTGGCCCGGAGAAGCGAACAATTCAAAATGGACATTCTCTGCTGCCATTCCATTCGACAAATAAAAATCTTTCACCGCGCGAATCATAGGCTCTGGTCCGCAAACAAAAACTTCTGAAAGCGTATCCATTGGAATGAAGCGTTGGGTATAGCCTTCTATTTTTTCAGCATCTATTCTTCCATGAAAAAGAGCAATGTCATTTGGCTCACCGCTTAACACATGAAACACACGGAAACGTCCGAGGTAAATGTCCTTCATGTCTTCAATTAAATCGCGGAAGATAATTCCACTGAAATGTCTGTTTCCGTATATCAAACTCACTTCCGCCTCAGCGTTGTTTTGAAGCAAGGTGCGCGCAATGGAAAGCATAGGTGTAATTCCACTTCCAGCTGCATACAGCACCACGTGCGTCTTTCCATCTATATTATTCGGGGTGAAGTGACCCATAGGGTTCATCACCTGCATTTCCATTCCTGCCTTCACCTGAGAGGTGGCCCATGTGGAAAACACTCCGCCATCTACGCGCTTAATCGCTACGCGCAATTCACCGTCATTTGTTCCGCTACAAATCGAATAAGATCTGCGAATGTCTTCTCCGTTCACACTAGCACGTAGTGTTAAGTATTGTCCAGGTTTAAAGACGTAACGCTCAGTCAAATCTGAAGGAACATTAAACGCAATAGAAACACTATCGGCAGTTTCCTGACGAACGTCGGAAACGGTTAAAGCGGCAAAGGTTGGTCTCATAAGTTTGAAAAGGCAAAAATACGCCAACGCTGTTCTGAATAAGAATTTTTCACAGCTGATATTTGCAATGATTATGTTTAAGGTGAATGAACTAAATTTGTTCCTATGGAAATGGAAATCGCTCTTCAAAAATTTCAGCAATACATAGATGCTGAAAATAAAATCGAAGCAAAAGATTGGATGCCCGAAGGCTACCGTAAGACTCTTATTCGTCAGATCGGTCAGCACGCGCACAGTGAAATCATAGGCATGCTTCCTGAAGGAAATTGGATTACCCGTGCCCCATCACTTCGTCGTAAAGCCATTTTGTTGGCAAAAGTTCAAGACGAAGCCGGACACGGTTTGTACTTGTATTGCGCTGCAGAAACCATGGGGGTTGATAGAGATACCATGACCGAAGAAATGCTTTCTGGAAAAGCGAAGTACTCTTCCATTTTCAATTACCCAACTACTTCATGGGCCGACATTGGAGCCATTGGTTGGTTGGTAGACGGCGCTGCTATTGTGAATCAAGTATCTCTGCAACGCACGAGTTACGGACCATACAGCAGAGCGTTGATTCGCATTTGTAAAGAAGAAAGTTTTCACCAACGTCAAGGATATGAAATTTGCATTGCCCTTTCGAAAGGAACTGCAGAGCAAAAGAAAATGTTGCAAGATGCATTTAATCGTTTTTGGTGGCCGGCGTTAATGATGTTTGGCCCGTCTGACAAAGACTCTGCGCACAGCAGTCAGAATATGATTTGGAAAATCAAGCGTCATTCGAACGACGATATGCGTCAGAAGTTTGTAGACATGACTGTTGCGCAAGCGGAGTACTTAGGACTAACTATTCCAGATCCAGATTTAAAATGGAACGAAGAAACAGGTCATTACGATTTCGGTGAAATCGATTGGACCGAATTCAACGAAGTGGTAAAAGGAAACGGACCTTGCAACAAAGAGCGCATTGCTGCAAAGCAGAAAGCTTGGAGTGAAGGCGCTTGGGTGCGTGAAGCCGCAGTTGCTTATGCTGAAAAGCAAAAAGAAAAAGCTGCACAAAGTGCAGCTTAATTCTTAAACAAAAAACTAAAATTTAGATAGAACGGAGCAGTTGAATCAACTGCTCTTTTTCTTTTACTCCTGCCTCTTTCCACTTCACTTCTCCATTTTTGAAGATCATTAACGTTGGAACTGAACGAACGTTGTATTTCGCTGCGACTGCTTGGTTGCGGTCGATGTCGATTTTAATAATGCGCGCTTCGTCACCGATAGCAGCTGCTAATTCTTCTAAGATAGGACCTTGATATTTACACGGTCCACACCATGTTGCGAAGAAGTCTACTAACACTGGCTTATCACCTTGAATTATGTCATTGAAGCTTCCTTTCATTTTTGTTGAATTAGCGATTGCATTTTATTCCAGCTACCCGCATTGTGAACATTGGTGAATCCCATTTGCTTCAGTTGTGAAACAGCTGCACCGCTTCTCATACCGCTTCTGCAGCAGAGAATAATAACTTCGTCTTTTTTCCAAGCTTTCGCCTTGGTTGGAATTTCAGGTAGAGGAACATTGCTTGTTCCCTTTGCATGTCCTTCAGAATATTCGCCTTTCGTACGAACATCTACCAACTTAGCACCATCGCGCATCAGCTGCACCAAATCTGCCTTTGGCTTTCCTTTCAAGAATGAAAATAGTCCCATTACACAAGTGCATTTACTTCCATCCAACCACCACCGTTATACACGTCTTGAACGCCTTGTTGTTGAAGGTATCCGGTTGCTTGTCCGCTTCTTCCGCCTGAAAGGCAGCATAACACCAAAGGCTTCGGCATGTTTTTAAACTCTTCTACTTTCGTTGGCACTTCTTGTAACGGAATATTGATTGAACCCGCTACGTGTCCACTTTGAAATTCTTCTCTTAAACGAACATCAACAATTGTTGCCGTTCCATTTTTTAAAGCTGCTAATACATCCATTGTTTTGAATTTTTAGCGAAGTTAGAATAGGAAGTTGAAAGGTGCTGTGAGGAGAGTCACATTACTCACCGAAGGTGATAGATCTTTCAAATCAATCACTTCGTGATCAAACCTTCGGTGAATCCTCTTACCCTCTCTTACCATCTCTTACCCTTTCTTACCTATTCTTACCTATTCTTACCTCGCAGATAAAAAACTTCTCGCTCCTTCAACAACTCCTGTAATTTAAAAAGCAAATCCCCTGTACTTAATAGCGGACGCTTCGCACGCTCGTCCGGCGTGTTGAGTCTGTTGAACAACTCATCTGTAGACACTTCCAAATACCACACTTCAAAATGATTCAAAGAGAATTCAACTTTCTCTTCCGTGGTGAAAAAACCTGCTCCCGCTGAAATGATTCCCACCGGTTCATTCACAATCGATTTCATCATGGAAAATTCTTCCTCGCGAAATTTCTCCCACCCCTGCTCCTCCACAAATTCAGCAATACTCCTTCCCCACTTCAACTCTAACATTTCATCTACCTCGTAGCATGACACACCCCGCTCCAAAGCAAGCCTCCTCGCCATCGTCGTCTTCCCACTTCCGGGCATTCCTACTAATAAAATATGTCTGTTCATAATCATTCGATTTGTCTAGGCCTCCGCTTCGCGGTCATCGCAAAGCGTCATCCACAAAGTGGTCATCACAACGTGTTGTGTCATCCGCCCCGCGGTCATCCTTCGCAGAAGGTCATCACAACGTGTTGTGTCCCGTAAAAGTAAATTAATTCAGAGGTACATTTGTACCATGAGCAGATTTACTTCTTTATTACTCGTACTCATTAGCCTTTCGGCTTTCGGACAGAAGAAAACAACTTCTCCTTCCGACCAACAACTTCCTCCGATTGTCATCGGAATTACCGTTGATCAAATGCGCAACGACTACATCGATCGCTTCTGGAACGACTACATCGAAGGCGGATTCAAACGCTTAGTGCGCAATGGATCCTACGCACGTAACCTGCAATACAACTACATGCCAACGTACACAGGTCCTGGACACGCAGCCATTTTCACAGGCACAACGCCAGCGCACAACGGCATTGTGGCCAACGATTGGTTCGAAAGAAAATACAACCGCATGACCTACTGCTCGGCAGATTCAATGGTAAACAGCGTAGGTACTTCTTCAGCTGCTGCAAAGATGTCGCCACACTACTTAAAGTCAAGCACAATTGGCGACGAACTAAAAATCTTCACCGCAGGAAAATCGAAAGTCATTGGCATCTCTCTTAAAGATCGAGGCGCTATACTTCCCGCCGGAAGAACAGCCAATGCAGCCTATTGGTTCGTAGGCGGAGAAGAAGGCGTGTGGGCCTCAAGCTCATGGTACATGCGCGAACTTCCAAAGTGGGTGCAAGACTTCAACGCTAACGGAAAGGCAAAGGAATACGCTGCTGCAACGTGGAACTTGCTTCTTCCTGAAGAAAATTACACAGAAAGTATGGAAGACAACAACGCCTA
>JBILTF010000062.1:0-13515 GCA_044371675.1 Flavobacteriales bacterium | reverse complement strand
GTTACAGATGCGTAGTAAATGGTTCCAGGCTGTAAGCCAGGGATATTCACAACGTGACTCGTTACACTTTCATTGATGTAAACTGTTTGACCCAATGAAGGTGTTAAACCATAATTCACTTCGCTATCTCCCGTGTTATTGGTTGTCCAGTTTAAATCGAAAGACGACGTGGTGATGTTGGTTTGCGTAACTGTGCCAATGATAGCAACACCTGGAGGAAGAATGAAATCATTTTCATCGCGAGGAAGGATTTGGTATCCAGCATCGAAAGGCGCAGTAGCGTCGAATTGCGAAACAATTCCGACAAGCGTAATTGCGCTCGCTGGAAGATTCGTTCCAACTAAAACACTTCCAGCACGAATGTAAATAACACCCGATTGTCCGTTAGCCAAATAGCTGTAGGTAGAATTAGCTGAGATGACAGAACCTGCCAAATCGAAAACTACATTATCCACGGTTACCAATTCGCCTTCGTAATCTTCAGCAATCATGTTTGGAGTAACCAATTGATTTATAGGAAGAGTATTGTTTGATGAGTTTACAGTAACAGAGGTTAGTGTTGGTCCTATTTCGAGTAGTCCGTTGAACTCGGTTATTACACCTGAAACGGTAACGAGGTCTCCACGTAATGGAGCTGTTGGCCAAGCGGCCCAATCAACTCCTGGATAAATAGCAATACCAGCTTGGCTGTCTTGAATGTAGCGCACAGAGCTGCCCATTTCGGTGCCATTAGTTACGATACCAGTTACAGTAACAGCTGCTCCAACTCCTGCAATACGAGCGGCTGATATGGTACCTCCAGCAATTGGAGTTCCTGCGCAGTCGCAATTGGTATCGTAGGTGTCGCCTGTTGTAGTTGGAATGTTGTCATTACAAGCATCTCCAGGAAATGCACATGAACCATTGTCGGTAATCGCAAGCGCGTTGTAGTTGCAGGCTGTGTTGTCCATACATCCGGCAATCGTTCCGCTGTTTGACGCGCCTGGAGTTGGCAATTGAGCAACATATGCTGAAGTGTTGAAAGCTACACCACCGTCCGGAAGGCGCGATGATGAGTTGTTCAAAGTTGGCGTTGCGGCGGTTTCATCGGCTTGCGGTTGCCCTGGAGTAAGAACGGTTAATAAGGTGGTAGCGTCAGCATCTCCTGTTCCGTATACCAAAGCATCTACCAATCCTGTTGTACTTAGAGCAGATCCATTTGGCCAAGCAGCCAATGGTGAGTTATAAATAGCAATCGCATCGGCACCATTTTGTAAAATATCTCCTGGGAAAGTGATATTCACATTCGGTACACCGGGATTTCCTAACACGAAATAGCCCGAAGCAGGAATGACGTTTCCTGATAAATCAATTGTTTTGTATGAAGTGGATGGATTTAAATTTCCGTTAAACCAAACCATAACCATTCCGTTCAATGATTGTCCTGGAGCACCATATAATTCAATGAATTCGGCAGCGTCGGTTCCAACTTGATCGGCATCAACTTCGTTAATGACAACCTGAGCTTGTGCCGCTCCAACTAGAAGCGCTAACAAGAGTGTATAGATGTATTTCATTTTTCTTTCTATTGTTCTTAATTGTTAATTTAGAATGTGGCCGATAAAGATACGTTGAACCATCTTCCCTGACCAAAGAAAACTCCGGCAGATGATGCGTCAAAATTGTAAGCCTTATTGTTGTACAATGCACTCAAGTCGTTATTTCGTGCATCTGTAATGAATACACTGTTCAACACATTGAAAACACTCCCGCGAACGTCATAGCGAACACCGCGAAATTCTTTGCCATATCCAGCGTGGAATTCTAATGTTCCATATGCCGGGATTCTCCAAGACTCTCTTCCAGCATTTTCACCATTTAATTCGAATGGATTCATATCAGCAAAATAGCGGTCGAACCACGTATACCTGGTTTTTGCGTAAGCACCGTTTTTCCATTCATATCGTAACATAGCACCCAATTGCGTTTGAGCAGCATCACTGACGTGAACACCATTTGCATCGTATGTTACACTGTACTGCTCACTGTCAGGATTTCCCGGATCTGAATAAACCGGATTTCCGTTGTCGTCAAAAACGAAAATAGTATCAGAAGACGTCCAGATCCAATCACCAAAAGAAGCCAATCCTTCAAAAGTAATACGGTCATTTATTTTGTAAGCAAAATCTAATTCAGCACCCTGGTGGCGAGCATTCATACCGCGAATATTCACCGTAATGTTTGAGGTCGGATCTTGCGGGTCAGGAACAGAAAGACCGTATGGAAATGGCTTGTTTTTCCAAGTCGTGTGATACAGATTGACGTTGAATGAAAACTTCTTCGACTTGTAATTCCATCCATTTTCAAAGCTAGAAATAACTTCGTTTTCAATGGCGTTGAAACGCTCATTCGCGTTGGTATATATCTGACTGAATAAAGGAGCCTTGTTCAAATAACCTGAGTTTAAAAAGACTGCTAAATCACGCGTTAGATTGTATTTTAATCCAGCTTTTACAGTTGCTGTTGGACGGTAATACCAACCCGTGCTTTGAAATTCTGATCCAGCCATGTTACTCGTTAAAGTTTGTCCACCAACAATTGTAGTATCTGAAACAAGAGCAATGGCATTGCTCTGATATGAATATCCAACAGGAACATCAACCCCATCAACATTATAAACTTTCGGGCGGAAATAATCTACTCGTTTGTAACCGGTAGTTGCTACTGAAGCACTGATAAACCCAGAAATTTTTTCATCTTGATATTCCAGTTGCCCGAACACCCCGCCCCAACGAATGAATGCGTCATTATTGAAATCTATAACATCGCCCTCTCGCTTAATCAAATTAGGATCATTGTAATTAACTGCTGTTCGCGCAATAATGTAATCGGCACCCATTAGGTCGATTATCTTTCTATAGTGAGAACCTTTGTATGTTCTTAAATCAACGCCACCGGCGAAATTCCAGTTATCGTTAAATTTTTTGTTGAAGGTGCTCAATGCGCCGTACCAAGAATGTTCATTCATGCTTGCTTTCACGTAATTGGAAACTGCATAGCGTTCGGTAGAACTAACGAGTGTATTTACATTGTAATCAGGTCCTGAAAACAAGGGTGGTTTAGCACCTACGTTGGAGTCATAGAATGCCTGCATGTTCACACTTCCATCGGCCAAATAATCGTTGGCGGTAATGTTGTTGTTCCAGCGTGTTCCACCACCTCTTCCATAGGAGGCATAAACTACCGTGCTTATGAACGACTTTTCATTCAGTGTCCAAACATCTTTGAATGAGAATTGTGGCTTGTGATAAAAATTCACACGTCCGTTAAATTGCTCTTCAGCTTGAATGTTTGTGCGTTGTCCGTTTACAAAATCGTAGCGAGTTAAATTACCAATATCAGGGTTGTAATTAATACCACCGTTAAAAATCGATACTTCAGTATTTGGAGTCGGATTGTAAGTGGAAGGGGCTCCTACTGCAGAGGCAGTTTCGGCACTGTAGAGGGAAATTGCTTCAGATCTTAAGCGCTGGCCATGTTCTTGCGGTGCGCCCAATCCGTATAAACTCAAATGGTGATTGCCTGTAACTTTTTCAATTTTACCGTAATAGAAAAATCCTTTGGTGAAAGTTCCATCAACCCACCCACTGCCTGTTTTAAAT
The DNA here is from genome assembly GCA_044371675.1 of Flavobacteriales bacterium. Taxonomy (GTDB): domain Bacteria; phylum Bacteroidota; class Bacteroidia; order Flavobacteriales_D; family Sanyastnellaceae; genus CAIZGX01. Next base: position 9,874 of record JBILTF010000062.1, on the reverse strand, counting down.
GATGTCGCCAAAGAAAAAGACCAACCTTTTTTTGTTTTACCTGAATTGAAAGCGAATGAAGTTCTGGAGAAAGCACCGTATGCATATTCTTGTCGAAGGCGCACGCTTCGCTTCGCATCAATTCCTCGTGTAATAATGTTCATGGTTCCGCCAACTGCCGGAATAACCAATTTCGAAGCACCTAATCCGCGTTGAATTTGTGTGGTTTGTGTGGCTAGATCTAATCCAAACCAATTGCTCCAATAAACTGTTCCGTTTTCCATGTCGTTCACTGGAACACCGTCCAGCATAACCGCAACGTTGTTTCCAGAAAATCCGCGAATGGTAACGCGCGCATCTCCGTCGCCACCACCTGCACGTGTTGCGTAGGTGCCGGGTGTTGTGTTAGCTAGCGTAGCTAATTCTCTTCCCGCCAATTCTTCTTCAATTCGTTTTAATCCGATGTTCGAAAAAGCTACAGGAACCGCTCTTCCAATAGCAATGTCAGCGGAAATTACAATTTCTTTTTGTGTGGATTGAACGAGATCGAAATCTATCGAGTATTCTCTTTTCGTAATGGAGATTTTCTTTTTCACTTCTTCATAACCAACTGCGGTAATGATGAAATCATATTCTCCAAAGGGAAGTGAAACAGAGAACTTCCCTGAGGGATCAACGGCCTGACCTTTTTCTTTGTTCGCCCAAAGAACGAAGGCAGAAGGAAGCGTTTCTCCTGATAATGCATCGCGAACAGTTCCGCTTAAAACTCCCTCTTGCGCCTGGCTTTCAGAGGCAATGAAAAGAAGTGAAAGAATTAAAAAGAATGATTTTAAGATTCTCATTAGATTGAAGCTAAGGTTTGACAATTATAGATAAAAAAGGGGCTTTACCGAAGTGAGCCCCTTTTATTGAATTAAAAAAAATAATTACTTGATGAAGTTTTGACGATTGATTGTTCCGTTTTCGGATATCACTTCAATCGTATACGCTCCTTTTGAAAGCATGTTTGTTTGAAGGCGCGTCATGCGATCTAAGATTGTTCCGTTCATGAACACAACACGACCGGTGTTGTCGAAAATGCGGATTGAACGAATAATGCTTGGAGAAACTACATTCAAGATATCTCCAGTAACTGGATTAGGATAAATTGAAATTGAACGCTCTACATTTTCAGTAACGCTTACGTTGCAATCACACGTGTGTGAACCAAGGAAAGTGAATGTATTTGCAGGCAATGTATCGTATTGCGCAAAAACATCGAACGTAGATGGATTCATTGTAACACCAGAAGTCACGTTAGATTTTCTAATTTGAGTGTGGTCTGTTGTTGCGTAAAGAGTTGTTCCTGAAGCATCAGTTCCATAAGCGCTCCAACCACCGAAACCAGTTCCTTCTCCTATTCTTCCGTAAAGGTCAATTAACGTCTGACCGTTGTTAGAAACGATTGCAATAGCGTCGTTACCGTTGAAATACATTGGCCAAACACCATTGTCATAAGTTGGGTTAATGAATACATCTGCAGCTGCAGCTAAATCATCCCATACCGGTGCCTCGAGACCCGTGCCTGCCTGATCTTGTTTGTCAAGAACAACGACAATAACATCGTGGGCTGCAATAGAATACCCATCTAATAATGCAATGCTTCCATAAGAAGTACTTCCGTTTGAAAAACGAACCAAGCCTATTCCGTTAAGATTAACAGTGTTTGCAGTAGGGTTATAAATTTCAACCGCTTTGTTGTTGCTCCATCCTTCAATCACTTCAGATATGAAGATTTGATTGCATTGAGCTTGAGCAGCGAATAGAGATAGAACAGATAAAGAGAGGAGTAAAAGTTTTTTCATGCCATTTAATTTTGAGCCAAATATATTCTACAATTCGCTTAAACATGTAAGAACAACATGAAAAGAATGTTAAAAGATTCGAACCCTTCCACTCGGATATTCTTGGTGTTTGATGAATTCAGGCTTCATGTTAGCTCAGCTCATGAATAATTACTTTTTTCGCCATGTTGAAATTCTTAGTATTTAATAATGTTATTTAGTAAATTGCTGATATTGTTCAATGTAATAACCCAGCAGTGTTGAGATTCATAAATTGTTCAGATAAAAAAATTCTATTGAGGCAACTTTCTGAAACAGAATGTTATCAATAAGACGATGAAGTATGAGCGATAGCGAATTGGTTTCAGAATGTCTCAAGGGAAAGTCGTCCGCGCAACGGACACTCTTTCAACTGCATTCTGGAAAAATGTTCGCGGTCTGTCTGCGGTACATGGGAAGCACCATGGAAGCAGAGGAGGTATTGCAAGAAAGCTTCATTAAAGTTTTTGAAAAGCTAAAGCAATGGAAGGGCAACGGTCCTCTGGGGGGTTGGATTAGAACAATTGTTGTGAATACCGCGCTAACCCGCATAAAGAACAACAAGAAATTTCGACTCGACAAAAACATTGATGAAGCAGTAGCCCTTTCCGACAACGGAGAAGATCAATTGGAAGCCTTGCAGGCAGCCGATCTGATGAAGTTAATTGCACAAATGCCCGATGGGTACAAAACGGTATTTAACTTGTTTGTTGTGGAAGGATACGGACACAAAGAAATTGCCGACCTAATGGGAATTTCCGAAAGCACTTCAAAAACACAATTTTTAAAAGGAAAAAACTGGTTAGTGAAAAGAATAAATGAGCAATAAGTGGAACAATATCATTCGTGAAAAGCTTGAATCCCATGAGGTTCCAGCAGATCACTTGTGGAATAACATTTCGCAAAATATTCCACAACCTTCTTCTTCTTTTTGGAAGCCTTGGATGACCACTGCTGCCATCGGAACTGCAGCAATTGCAACTTCCGCAATCATTTATTTCAACTCTCCGAAATCACTTCAACCAATTGCACAGACAACTGAGCAGAAGAGCGAGGAAGTGAAAATAGATACTACATTAAACAGCTTAAAGCCTGTTGAAAGTCCTGCTTCAGAAGTTATTCCTCAGATCATATTTGGAGGTATTCCTGACGACATCATATCGGGTTATGTTTGGGAATTTCCTGAACCGGATTCGACTAAGGCAGCTGAAGCCTCAATAAAGAGGAATTCAGAGATTGTTGCAACTATTGACGATTCTCCCATTTCAAACCCTTCGGAAAACAGACATGTATCGGTTCTTGCAGAAAAAGAAGAACTAACCAATTCATTCACCGCGGTTGTTTCGAATGCCGAGAGTCTGAGGTATTTCTTCTTTGGAGCCGCTGAAAATGCTGACTCATATGTATGGAATTTCGGTGATGGCTTTGACGGACAAGGTCAGTCTATTGCGCATGAGTTTACAGAGGAGGGTACCTATTCTGTAAAGTACATGGTTTCAAGAGGTGAAGAAGTATTGGTTGAAGAAAAAACCATTGAGGCCTATCGTCCTGCAAAACTTTCTCCAGTTACCGCATTCGCTCCGGGCTTCGACGGTAAGAACGATGTGTTCGATGCATTATACAACGCTCGAAACATTAGTGAAGTTGTCAATTTTGAAATCACAGATGCCAACGGTAGAAAAGTTTATCAATCAGGTGGACAATCAGTCTGGGATGGAAAGAACATGATTGGCGAATTATGTCAGCCAGCTTATTACTATTGGCTCCTCGAATTCAAAGACCGTCAAGGCAACTTGAAATCTCAAACAGGCTCTATTCGCATATTCGCCGAATAAAAGACTTATAAACATACGCCTTCGTTCTCAATTCTTCTTCGCATTTTTGGGGAATGGCAAAAACTAAAACTTCTTTTTTCTGTCAAAGTTGTGGTGCACAAAGCCCCAAGTGGTTGGGTAAATGTCCTTCTTGCAACGAATGGAATACAATAGTGGAAGAGGTGGTGAATCGCGATTCGAACACTTCGAAAATTCGCATCAAACCCAACGCACAACCGAAATCCATTTCAGATATTGAAATTGAAGAACGCAAGCGTTTTCCGCTTATCGATGGTGAATTGAATCGTGTATTAGGCGGAGGAATAGTGCCAGGTTCGCTTATTCTTTTCGGCGGTGAGCCGGGTATTGGAAAGTCTACCTTGCTTTTGCAAATGGCTCTTCAGCAATTAAACTTCACCGTCTTGTATGTATCGGGTGAAGAAAGCGAAGAACAAATTCAAATGCGCGCGCAGCGCCTGGGATTTGACAATCCGCGCTGCATGGTGCTTATGGAAACTTCCGTAGATCAGATTCTTCATCATTTGAATGAAATGAAACCGAACATTGTGGTTATCGATTCCATTCAAACCCTTCAAAGCGAAAGCGTAGAAAGCGCGCCAGGTAGTGTTTCTCAAGTGCGCGAATGCACCTTGCAGTTGATGAAGTATGCGAAGGAAACGCATACTCCCATATTTTTAATCGGACACATTACCAAAGAGGGAAGCCTCGCAGGTCCGAAAGTGTTGGAGCACATGGTTGATACAGTTTTACAGTTTGAAGGCGATCGTCACCACATCTATCGCATTTTGCGTTGCCATAAGAACCGCTTCGGTTCAACGCATGAATTGGGTATTTATGAAATGTTAGGTTCCGGATTGAAAGCGGTTGAAAATCCGAGCGATATCCTTATCGATTCAAGCACCGAACACCTCAGTGGTTCGGCCATTGCGGCTGCTATGGAAGGCGCACGCCCCATGATGATGGAAATACAAGCACTCGTGAGTACAGCGGTTTATGGAACGCCTCAGCGAAGCACAACAGGATTCGATTTGCGAAGATTGAATATGTTGCTTGCTGTGTTGGAAAAGCGATGCGGATTCCGTTTGGGAATGAAAGATGTTTTTTTGAATATCGCAGGTGGAATTAAGATCGAAGATCCTGCATTGGATCTTGCGGTTATATCAGCAATTCTCTCGAGCAACGAAGACATTGCCATTACCCGAAAGGCTTGTTTTTGTGGGGAAGTAGGACTGAGCGGAGAGATTCGTCCTGTATCGCGCTTAGACCAACGCATTCAAGAAGCAGCGAAATTGGGATTCGAAAAAATATATGTTTCTTCCTTCAATAAAATCCAAGGATCAGCAGCAATTCAAGTTATTAAAGTTGGAAAAGTAGAGGAACTCTTTTCAGAAATATTCGCATAAAAAAAGCCTCACCGAAGTGAGGCTTTCTTCAATAAAAATAATCTTAACAAAACTCTTCGAACATACCGTTCAAGTGAGCAGCAATCATATCTGCCGTGCGGCCTTCAATGTGGTGACGCTCGATCATGTGTTGCAACTTTCCGTCTTTGAAAAGAGCAATACATGGTGAAGACGGAGGGTAAGGTAACATGAACTTTCTAGCAATGTTAACCGCATCTGAGTCTACTCCGGCAAACGATGAAGCCAATTTCGTTGGTTTCTTTCCTTCCGTTTGAATGGCTTTCTTTACACCTGGACGCATGCTTCCTGCTGCGCAACCGCATACAGAATTCAATACCAAAAGAACGGTTCCTTCCGTGTTAATGGCATTGGTTACTAGGTCTGCAGAGGTTGCTTCTTCGAAGCCGATATTGGTTAATTCAGCGCGCATAGGCGCTACTAATTCTGGTGGATACATAATTAAATTTTTTGCAAAGTTATATCAAATTAACACCGATTGAAGTGACCTTGTTCACATAACTTCAAGATAAATTTCTTTGGCTTCATGAAGCGAACCAATAACGGTAAGCGTTTCGTTGTGAAGCGCGCAAAGGGAATTCAATTCACTCAGTGAATTTTCATGAAATGTCACAAGCAATCCGCCCGATGTTTGCGGATCACAAAGCACCAACAACTGCTCACCGCTGAGTGCGCTCGACTTGGGTTGAATGTTTTGAAAGTTTTTTGTTGTGATATCTGGAAAGACAAACTGTGCAACCGCGCGTCTTGCAGATTCTAGAACAGGGATATTTTGATAGTCAATTTTCGCAGAGCAGCCGCTGGCTTCGCACATTTCAATGAGGTGTCCCGCTAGTCCGAATCCCGTAATATCTGTCATTGCATGAACGCCTTCAACCTTTGCGAATTCAGCGCCTAAGGTATTGACGTGTTTCATGTGTTGAATGAATTCTGCCTTTTCTTCTTCCGACAACAAACCGCGCTTTCCCGCAGTGGAAGCGATTCCTAGACCAAGGGGTTTTGTTATCGCAACAAGATCTCCAACCTTCGCACCGTTGTTCTGCTTCAAGTTTTTGATCGGTGCAATGCCGTTCACCGACAATCCGAAAAACGGTTCAGGACTTTCAACACTGTGACCGCCGGCGATCTGAATGCCTACGCTGGCGCAGGTTTCCTTCGCACCGCGCATGACTTCACCTGCAATTTCTGCTGGCAGTTTTTCCAAGGGCCATCCTAAAATAGCCAAAGCCATGATGGGCTTTCCGCCCATGGCGTAAATGTCAGAAAGCGCATTGGCCGCCGCAATACAACCGAAGTCGTAAGCGTCATCTACCATGGGCATGAAGAAATCTGTTGTTGAAAGCAACGCGTCCGTCTCATTCAATGCATAAGCAGCAGCATCGTCGTTGTTGCTGTTTCCGATCAGTAAATTCAAATCAACTTGAGATGCACCGCAATGGGCAAGTATTTTAGAGAGTTCAGCAGGTGCAATCTTGCATCCGCATCCAGATGCTTTGCTGAATTGTGTTAAAGGATAATTCATGACAAGAGTATTTCTTTAGCCGCAATAATATCTGCAGATGTTGACTGTTCAGTTATTGTAAGTTGAATGGTTTTGGGTTGAACAGCTTGTTTCAAACGCCCCTGTTCATAGGCTTTGTCGTAGTAATGCATGAGCAATGTTAACCACTCGTTTTTGTCACCAGTCTCAATCGCTTCAATGGATTTTTTATTGGCTTCAAGTCCCATGCGCTTGGTAAGAAGTTCTGTCTTTTCAATGAGTTCTTCGTTTGAAAAGCATCCGTAGTTTTCCATGAGGAAAGCAAATCGATTCTCAAAGCTGGGTTGAATTTCAATGCGCGGAGCATTAACGATTTTATCGAACAGAGGATCAGGAATTCTTATTTTCCCAATGAGCCGACTCTCGTTTTCGTACCAAACAGGAAGCTCTTTTTTCAACTCGAAAAATAGTGCGTGTGCTAATTTGTTTTCGAAGTGTTCTTGCGTGGGTTGTGCGGGCTGCCCAAGAGCACCGAAGGCAGAGCCTTTGTGATGAGCGAGACCTTCCAAATCAATTACAGATTCGCCTTCATTTTTTAAACCGAATAAACGTTCGGTTTTTTGTGAACCTGTTTTCCCAGATAAAACAACCGATGTGTGTTCTCTAATGAATTTCTCTAAACACCAGTTGCGGTAGCGTTTGTAGCCGTCTTTTAATCGGTAAACTTCAATGCCTTCTTTCGAAAGAAGGTCGCTGAAAATTTGACTGCGCATGCCACCACGCGCACAATAGACAACGATTTTATTTTCTTTAACGTGTTTTTTTGCTTCAGCAATAAGCTGAGCAAACAAAGGAGATACAAGTTTGTATCCCAGTTCTTCAGCAGAATCTTTTCCTTCTTGTTTGTAGGATGTGCCTACGAGAATGCGGTGTTCGTTGTTGAGAATAGGAATGTTAATGGCACCTATAATATGCCCAGCCTCAAACTCACCTTCACTTCGAACATCAATCCAATTCAGTTCTTGATACGGGAGTTCAAAATCGTCTAATGGAAAGAGGGTGTGACTCATTTGTCTACTAAAATATAATCGAGGGTTCGTTGGTCAATGTTTCCATCTACCACCAGAATTTTAATTTGGTCGCCCAATCTAAATTCGTATTTGCGTTTCAATCCGCGAACCACGTATTCTTCCGGAGAGAAGGTATATTGGTCGCCAGTCATGGTATCCAATGGAATAAGTCCCTCGCAGCGTGTTTCGTTCACTTCCGCATACATGCCCCAATTTGCTAAACCAGAAATAGTGGCTTCGAAAATTTGTCCTTTGCGCTCAAGCATGTACTCCACTTGTTTGAACTTGATGCTTGCGCGTTCCGCTTCAGCAGCGCGTTTCTCCATGGCTGAAGAATGTTGGCAGTGAAGTTCGTATTCGTTTTCATTCACCGGATTTCCTTGATCGAGGTAATGTTGCAACAAGCGGTGCACCATCACATCTGGAAATCTTCGAATGGGTGAAGTGAAGTGTGTGTAGTAATCGAAAGCCAATCCGAAGTGACCAATGTTGTGCGTGCTGTAGACCGCTTTCGCCATGCTGCGAACAGCCATGGTGCGCACAGAAGACTCTTCAGGTTGTCCGTCTACCAATTCAATAATCGCTTTGATTTCGTTTTGCTCTTCGCTGCGAACAACCTTTGGAAGTTTGTAGCCCAAGTGTTTTAAGAATGTTTTCAGTGAAGCAATTTTTTCTGGACTTGGCTCGTCGTGCACGCGATAAACAAAGGGTAATACCATTCCGTTTTTCGGATGACCAATATAGAAGGCCACTTCACGATTCGCAAGCAACATGAAGTCTTCAATCAACTGATTCGAATCTTTCATTTTTTTAATGAAAACACCAACGGGTTTTCCTTTTTCATCGAGTTGAAATTTCACTTCTTCCGAATTGAAATCAATGCTACCAGCGGCATAGCGCTTGGCACGAAGTTTTTTCGCAAGTTGATCTAGATGAAGGATCTCATCTGCGAAATCGCCGCCTTTTCCTTCAATTCTTTCCTGCGCTTCTTCGTAAGTGAATCTTCTGTCGGAATGAATAACGGTGCGTCCGAACCAACGGTTCAATACATCTCCGTTGTCGTTCATTTCAAACACAGCACTGAAACACAACTTGTCTTCATTCGGACGAAGTGAGCAAAGGAAGTTCGATAGTTTTTCCGGAAGCATAGGAATGGTGCGGTCTACCAAATAAATACTTGTAGCGCGAAGTGTAGCTTCTTTGTCTATGAGTGAATTCGGTTGCACATAATGACTCACGTCTGCAATGTGCACGCCGACTTCTAAATTCCCGTTTTCTAATTTGTGATACGAAAGTGCGTCATCGAAATCTTTCGCGTCGAAAGGATCAATGGTGAAGGTTGGAATGCCTCGCATGTCGCGACGTTTAGCAATTTCTTCTATTGTTATTTCAGCTGGAATAGCTTCAGCTTCCAGGTGAACACTTTCAGGGAATTCGGTTGGAAGGTCGAACTCTAAAATTATCGCGTTCATTTCCACCAAGTGCGAACCCGGTTGTCCGAGCACTTGTGTCACTTTCCCAATGGGCTTGTGCTCGGGGTTGTCCCACGAAATCATTTCAACCGCTACTTTGTCGTTTTGAATTGCACCGTTCAATTCATCTTTCGGAATGAAAAAATCGACATGAATTTTTTTATCGGAAGGAAGGAGGAATGCGTGTTCTTTGTAGCGTTCGATTGTTCCGACGTAAAGTTTTTTTCTTCGTTCCACCACTCGAACAATATTGCCAGAAGGTCTTCTCTTGCGCGGAATGAGTTGTATTTCCACGAGGTCGCCATTTAAAGCGAATCCAGTTCTTCCTTTTTCAATTTCTACATCGTCTTCAATTCCGGGAACGGTCACATATCCTTTTCCATACCGATTGATTTCAATAGTCCCTTGAACGAGGTTCTTCGGCGCGTCCTTCAAAATATATTTTCCGCGTTCAACTTCTCTTAATGTTCCGTTGTCAGCCTCTTCCATGAGTATTTCATAGATAAGTGTGCGTACGCCGGCATCTGAAATGCCAAGTGCTGCGCTCACTTGTTTGTGATTCACAGCGGTTTCCGGAGCGCGTTCAAAGAGGTCAATGACTTCCTTTCTTAGGTCGCGTTTAAAATTCCCGAATTTGTTTTTTTTCTTTACCATAATATTCTTCCGAAAGGTAACCATTCAAAAATGAAGTTGTGGGTATTTCCTGTTATTTTTGGAATATGAATAACTCAACGTATGACATGCGCTTGTTGGAA
>JBILTF010000061.1:0-13597 GCA_044371675.1 Flavobacteriales bacterium | reverse complement strand
TGGAGCGACTTTAACAATAAGGTTAAATGGGATATTCATTTTAAGCCAACGGAATTGGTCTTAAATGATCTTTCCGTCTTCAGCAATGATTTGAAAGGTTTCGATAATGTATTGACATTGGAAGGAGATGTTTCAGGATCATTGAACGACCTGAGTTTGTGGAATTTGACCCTCGAGTTTGGAAGACATTCGCACTTCAAAGGAAATATTCATTTGATGAACGCCATGAATATAGACAGCTTGAAGTATGAAATGGCAGCAGAGTCTATTACCAGCAATTACTCAGATTTGTCGGCGTTGAAAACTTATCCGTTTTCAGAGGGCGCACACATGCAGCTTCCTTCGAACATAACAACATTAGGTAAGATTCAGTTTGAAGGAAATGCTCGCGGAGACTTATCGGCAGTGGAGTTGTATGGAAAAACAACAACTGAAATTGGTTCGTTAACTACTGCTATTCACATGAGTGATTTCGACTCGTTGGTGAGTTACAATGGGCAATTGCAATTGGATAAATTCAATTTAGGAATTTATTATTCCAATGATCAAATGGGTGTTGTTTCTGCCAATATTCGATTAGACGGAACGGGGTTGGAGTTGAGTAAAATGGATTTGAATTTTGAAGGAGATATTAGTGAGTTAGGTTTGGGACAATACGTTTACACGAAGATGACTTCAACCGGAAGGTTCAAGAATAATTTCTTCAGTGGTAAATTCGAAATTGCCGATGCCAATGCTCAAGCGAAGTTCGATGGTGAAATAGATTTCACTCAGAAGCAGCCGTTGTTGAATTTCGAATTGAATGTAAATCGATTCGATTTAAAAGCTGTTGGACTTCTCGATGATGAGACACCGGCCGTTATTGCAGGAGAGTTCAACGCTCACTTAAAAGGCTTAACTCTCAGCGAAATAGAAGGTGAATTTGTTGGGGCGAACATTGTTTATTTGATTGATGAAAAAATTCGTAAACTGGACTATTTCACAGTGGATACAGAGCAGGAGGGGACTCGAAGCATTACATTGAATTCGGATGTTGTTTTCGCGAAAATTGAAGGGAATTTTAATTACGATCAGTTGTGGCCAAGCCTTCAAGATATTATCGCGGATGCTATGCCGAATCTTGAGTACTCATCACGTCCGCATAAAAATCAAGATTTTAATTTGACGGTTCGAATCAATGACTTTGAATTCATTTCAGCGGCGTTCATTCCGGAGTTAAAAATCGCACGAGGCACATCTCTGAATTTATTTGTAGATGAAAAAAACAATGAACTTTCAGGAACTTTAGGTTCTCCGAAAATTCAGTTTGAAGATTATAAAGCGGAGGATTTGGTCTTAGATATTTCTCGCGAATTGAATTCGATTTTTCTTACTTTACAGGTAAATGAAGTTCTCGATGGGGATGCGAAATTGATAAGTAATTTATCTTGGGATATGCAATCCTTAGGAGATACGATATACAGTGCCCTCATGTGGGGCAATTCTGGAGAATTCCTTACAGGTGATCTGAATGGGGTCTTTTTCTTGCACAGTTTCGATGACTTTGAATACCGCACAGGAAGAAGTTCTTTGGTTGTCAATAATGAAACGTGGGACTGGGCTCCAAACGCTTCAATAACTCTTTGCCACAAAGACCTTGGGGTGAATGGATTCAGAATGTTTAATCAATCTGAATATGTGGGAATTAACGGCATGATCTCAGAACACCCGTCTTCTCCGCTTCGCCTCGAGTTAGGTAATGTAGATCTTTCGATGTTGAATGGATTGTTGGGTGAAGATTTGAAGTTGCAAGGAGAGGCCAACGGCGTTGTTGAATTGAGTAATTTGTACGATAAAACTATTGTTACGTCGGAACTGAATTTGTTCGAATTGGGTCTCAATGATTATGCAATTGGGAATTTATGCGTGAACAGCACTTGGGATAGCAAAAAGGAACATCTGCGCGCAGATGGGGAAATTGAGCGAGATAGTGTTCAGCCATTGCGCTTCGCAGGCACATACGCACCGAAGGATGAAGTAAGTCCTTTGGACTTTTTATTAACGATGAATGGCTTTGATTTGAGTCTTTTGAACGCCTTTATTGGTGAAGATGTTCTGGGAATTCATGGATTTGCGTCATCTATGGTTAGCTTAACAGGAACTTTGGATTCGCCGGAGTTGGAAGGTGATCTCATTCTTCGAAACGCTTCGTTGGCGGTCCCTTTCTTAAAAACGAGTTACACCTTTAGTGATAAAGTTCATATTGATCCCGACATGTTTGCTTTCAACAACATAAAAATTTATGATGAAGATGGAAACGAGGGAAGGCTAACTGGACAAGTGTTACATACGAATTTTGCTGATTGGCAATATGATGTTTTGGTTGAAATGGAAAAGCCATTTCTTACCATGAATACGAAGGAAGGAGACAATAGTGATTTTTATGGAAAGGCTTATACGACAGGGTTTTTAGATATATCTGGATACGGAGAGCAGACGTTTTTCGATATGACATTAAAGAGTGAGAAGGGAACAACGTTCATATTGCCTATGAGCACATCAGGTGAATTGCAATTCGACTCTTACATTTCATTTGTAAATCCATTAGATACTGTTACTAAAAAGGAATTGAAAGCAGATTTAAGCGGAATTACAATGAACCTGCAGCTGGATGTAACTGAAGACGCTGAGTTTCAAATTATATTCGACGAGGCCGTTGGTGATGTTATGAAGGGAAGAGGGAAAGGGCATTTGTCTATGATCATTAACAACCTTAGTACCTTCAATATGTACGGTATGTTGGAACTTACACAGGGAAGTTATTTGTTTACGTTGAAGAATTTATTGAATAAACCTTTCGAAGTGAAACCAGGAGGAACCATTGCTTGGTATGGAGACCCAATGGCTGCAGAACTTGATTTGCAAGCAATCTACAAAGCTTCGGCAAGCTTGAGCGATATTATTCCAGACCCTACTCAAACTTCGGGAAAGAGGGTTCCCGTTAACCTAATCATGGGCCTTCAAGGGAAGATGATGAATCCGACCATTGGCTTCGATTTGGAATTGCCCCAATCTGATCAATTGACGAAATCACGATTAGCCAGCGTCATAAGCACGGAGCAAGAACGAAATAGGCAGGCATTCGCATTGTTGGTTATGGGTAGATTTATTAGTCCTCCAAATATTACTCAAACCGCAGGTTCAGGTGTTGGATTGGCGAGCAACGGTAGCGAGTTAATTTCGAGTCAGATTTCAAATTGGTTAAGTCAGATTAGCGATGATTTTGACTTAGGATTTAACTATCGTCCAGGTGACAAAATCAGTAACGAAGAAATTGAATTGGCTTTGAGCACGCAGTTGTTTAACGATCGTGTAAGTGTAACCGGAAACTTCGGTGTTGCAAGAGGAAGCGCAAACACAAGTCAAACTACCAACTATATCGGGGATGTTAGAGTGGAATACAACATTACGGAAGATGGAAAAATTCGTCTAATGGTATACAATGAAAGTAACGACACTCGAATGACAACGACCACGCAGAGTCCGTATACACAAGGTATTGGTGTTATTTACCAAGAAGAGTTCGATAATTGGAAACAGCTGGTAGATGGTATTCAAGAGTTGTTTAAACGCAAAGCGAATAAAGCATCTTCAGTTCAAATCCCGTAAGGACAAATACGCTTTGCGGACCAATCCCGGTGGGATATATCCACACTGTGGAATATTACTTCGTTTTGAACTTCGCGATTGCAGCACGAGTGAAATCGCTGAGCACAAGACGTCCTGAAATTCCTGCACGTTCGAACAATAGTGTATCCCAGTGATCGGTGTTTCTCCAAAAGATTTTCTTCAGTTCAGACATGGCTTCTGGATTGCTATTGTTTAGCTTGTCAGCGAGCACTTGAATAGCTGCATCCATATCTTCAACGGTATCGAAAACTTCAGCGTAAAGACCTTTTTCACGCGCCCATTGTGCGCTTTGCCATTCGCTTGCATTGATTGCCAATTGCGACATAGCAGACAATCCTACTTTGCGCTCAACAGCTGGTCCTACCACGAACGGTCCAATTCCAACAACCAATTCACTTAACTTAACAGAAGCGGCTGATGTTGCAAAGCAATAATCTACAGAAGCGGCAATTCCAACTCCACCACCAACGGCTTTGTTCTGAACACGTCCAATAACGAGTTGTGGTATTTTGCGAAGCGCATTAATCACCATAGCGAAGCCTGAGAAAAATACATTTCCTTCTTCGGTAGATTGAATGGCAACTAACTCATCGAAACTTGCTCCAGCGCAAAACGCTTTTTCCCCTTCACTCTTCAGCACAACAACACGAACATCTTCTCGCGTTCCTGTATTCTCAATGGTATTCGCTAGTTCGCGCAGTAAAGCGCCTGGAAGCGAATTGCTTTGAGGGTGAAAGAAAGTAATGGTTGCAATTCCGTTTGAAGTTTCAACACGAACTTTTCCGTTTTCCATAATGAACGATTGTTTGAATGAAAAGGGCTGCCGAAGCAGCCCGTAATATTATCCTCTTTTTGCAATGGGCACGTAATCGCGAAGATTATGTCCAGTGTAGATTTGACGAGGACGACCGATTGGTTCTCCTTGTTCAATCATTTCTTTCCATTGTGCAATCCAACCTGGTAGACGTCCTAATGCGAACATTACAGTAAACATTTCAGTTGGAATTCCAATTGCGCGGTAGATGATTCCAGAGTAGAAGTCTACGTTTGGATACAACTTACGCTCTATGAAGTATTCGTCTTTCAACGCCACTTCTTCCAATTGCTTTGCAATGTCAAGAATTGGATCGTGAATGCCTAATTTGTTCAATACATCGTCACATGCTTTCTTAATAATACGTGCACGTGGATCGAAGTTTTTGTATACTCGGTGTCCGAATCCCATAAGGCGGAAAGGGTCGTTTTTGTCTTTTGCTTTCGCTACCCATTTCGAAACATCTCCGCCATCATTCTTGATTTTCTCAAGCATTTCGATTACTGCTTGGTTAGCACCACCGTGAAGAGGTCCCCATAGAGCCGCAATACCAGCAGAAATAGACGAGTAAAGGTTACTTTGTGAAGAACCAACCATACGTACGGTAGAGGTAGAGCAGTTTTGCTCGTGGTCTGCGTGTAGGATTAACAATTTGTTCAAGGCATCCTCAATCACAGGGTCAATTTCATATTCGTATGTCGGCAATGCGAACATCATATGCAAGAAGTTTTGCGTGTATGAGTATGCGTTGCGAGGATATACAATCGGATGTCCAATACTTACTTTGAAAGCTTGTGCAGCCAAAGTAGGCATCTTAGCCATGAGACGGTGAATGGTTAAATCAATGTCTCTGAAGTTATTTGGATTTTGAGATTCAGGGTAGAAGGTAGACATACTCGCGATCATGGAAGACAATACTCCCATAGGATGCGCGTGTGTTGGATACGCTTCGTAGAAACGCTTCATGTCTTCGTGAACCAAAGTATGGTGACTGATACTGTCTGTGAAGTAACGCAGTTCTTTTTCAGTTGGAAGATCTCCATATACCAATAAATAAGAAACTTCCAAGAAAGTGCCGTATTCTGCAATTTGTTCAATTGGGTATCCTCGGTACCACAATTTCCCTTCTTCACCGTCTAAATATGTAATTGCACTTTTTGCAGCACCTGTATTTTTAAATCCACTGTCTAAAGTGACGTAACCAGTTAAGTCACGAAGCTTCGTAATATCAATAGCTTTTTCGTTCGCAGAGCCTGTAAATACGGGTAATTCGTATTCTTTTCCGTCTAGTGTAATTTTGGCTGTCTCTCCCATCGCAGTAGCATTTTTTTGTGTGCGCAAGATAAACTAGGAATTTCCAATTACAAAGTAATCCGAAGGATTTATTGAACTGCGTTGTTGGAACTGCGTTGTGAGAAAACCTCAGGGTTTCAATTATTTTTCGGAAGAAATTCCTCGACCTTAGCAATCCATGCATCCGGGCCGCCGGCCATGTAGCCGTTTTGTCCAATGGAAGCGAGGTTTATACGTCCGTCGTCGGTTGGAGTCGGCATTACAAAGTGACAAGTTGGGTAACCTTGAACTGCGAACATCTGTTGCAGTTGTTTATTTTGATCTTTAATGGTTTGGGGCTGCTCTTTTTTTCTAGGGTAGTCTAATTCAACCAAAATAACATTTTCGTTCGCCCATTTTGTGAAGGTTTCAGTTCGAAAAACTTCATTCTGTAATCGAATGCACCATCCGCACCAATCGCTTCCTGTGAAGAATAGCATAATTGGTTTCTTTGTTTCGTATGAGAGACCTATAGCTTTGTTCAAGTCGGTTTCCCACGCTTCTGCGTCTGATTGAATTGATGCTGTTCCAGCTGGTTTCGCAACAGTAGGGGGGATGTTCTGAGCGCATGCATTCAAGGTGAATGATACAATAAATGCGAAAATGATGAATCGAATTGACATGGACTTGTTTGATGTGTTCATAAAGCGAATATAAGAAAGAGCGATTTTATTTAACTCCGCCCATTAATTTTTTAATTAAAGGAGATAGACCAATGACCACAACGCCAGCAATTAATGCGTATATAGCTAATTGATAGTAACCGTTAGTATAGGAAATTAATTTCTCGGTGTTTGTTGCATTCTCATCCGGATTCGCCATTCCTGCGCCTAAGATACCTGCAGCGTATTGTCCGTAGGCCGATGCAAGGAACCACATTCCCATCATTACACCCCATAAATGTTTCGGAGCAAGCTTAGTCATGATAGAAAGTCCAATAGGGGATAGGCAAAGTTCACCGAGGGTAATAACAAGATACGCTACAGTGAAAATGTCAAGCGATGTGACGCCGTTTTCATCAGCAAAGAAACGAGTTGCGTAAAAAATATAAAAGGCCAATGCTAAAAACAAAAAACCAAATCCAAACTTAATCATGGTATTCGGCTCAGCTTTTCTTTTCGCAAGCCAAATCCATAGAAGCCCTACCAATGCAGAAAATGCAATGACAAAAACTGAGTTCGCAGTGTTATTTAAAACATTGGGATCAATAGGTATGTGCAAGACAGTGCCATGCAAATTGTTGAGTGCGAACAAACTCAAAGACCCTCCGCTTTGCTCGAAAAACGCCCAAAAAACAATGGAGAAAAAAATGAAAAACAGAGCAGCTAGCAATCTATAAACCTCGACCTTCGTGAGCTTGGTCATTTCATAAATGAGGTAGATAATGGTCGCTGGGCCTATGATATACATGAACATATCAGTATAGGCCGTATTTTTTATCATGATCAGAATAAGCGGAATACAAATTAATGACCCTGCAAAAACTAACAGTTCACGAGTCTTTCTTTTTTTACTTGAAAGTTCTTTCAAAGGAGAATCTCCGATTGGACCGAGATGCTTTTTTGTGAAATAAAAAGTAATTAACCCAATGATCATTACAAATCCGGCTAATGAAAATGCCAAGTTCCAAGAATAACTTTTTCCTACCCAAACACACAGGAATCCGCCCAATAGTGCCCCTACGTTAATACCCGTGTAAAACAACCCAAAGCCTGCATCGCGGCGATCGTCATTGTCTTTGTAAAGTGCACCAACCATGGTAGAAATGTTTGGTTTAAAGAATCCTGTGCCGATTACGGTAACACTAATTCCAATGAAGAAGAAGTCATGCGGTGAAGCTGCCAAAATGAAACTTCCTATAATCATTAGCGCACCTCCCCAGAAGAGTGATTTCTTGAATCCAAGAATTTTGTCAGCAAACAAGCCTCCTACAAAAGTGAAGGCGTATACGAACGCTTGAATTGCACCATATTTGAGGTTAGCCTCTTGGTCGTTGAAGAAGAGCTCTTTTACCATGAAAACGGTGAGCATTCCGCGCATTCCATAGAATGAAAAACGTTCCCACATCTCCGTTAAAAAGAGGTGCCAGACTTGTTTCGGATATTTCCCTTCGAAGTTTTGAATTTGCTCTAATTGCATGGGTTTTATTTTAATAATTCGAAAGATAAAAAAAAACCTCTGACTTGCAGAGGTTTTTAAATGCTAAAACGAATGTTTTATTGAACGTTGTTTTCTTTCATTACAGAATTCAACCACTTCAACATAACTATTAGTGCAAATGCTGCGATAAGCACAAGTCCACAGTTCATGTAGAAGAAATCTTCTTTATGTTCTGTAGATTCCCACATACTGGATAACATTCCCGATAATTTGTTTCCTACAGATATTGCTAAGAAGAAACCGCCCATCATAAGAGCTGTAATTCGTGGAGGTGATAGTTTAGACACCAGTGATAACCCCATTGGAGATAAACATAATTCACCAATTGTAATAACGCCATAGGACGCAATTAACCAAAGTGAACCCGCCTTCATGGTTAAGTCGTTAGTGGCGAATACTGCACCTACCATTACCAAGGCCGAAAGCGCAGTAATGATAAGCCCAATTGCAATCTTAGTTGGAGTGCTTGGCTCTTTCTTTTTGCTTCGCATGAAGCCGAATATGCCAACAATAATTGGAGTAAGGAGAACTACCCAGAAAGGGTTAATGGATTGGTACAATTCTGTGCTGTAAAGTTTCATATCTGAACCAACAGCTGGAACCTCACTTTTAGGCAATGTTTCGAAGTACTTGCGAGATTTTTCCAATTGAGTAATCTCATCTGATTTCGCAACTTTCGCTTTGTGCTCTTCAGCGGAAACATCAGGCATAGCGCCTTCAACTCCGCGCAATACTTTAATTGTGGAATCGAATTGAGTTTGAGGAAGTGCAACAATCTCATTGTTAACGACAACCTGCGCCATGTTCATTTCTTGCGCGACATTCGCTACACTCTCTGACATCTTTCTGTCGGTGTGGTCTTCAGCCCAAATGGTAAGGGCATCTCCGTTTTGATGGAATATGGCGAAGAATAATATTACGCAGGTAAACACAGCAAGAAGAGCTTTGATTGCACGACTCTCTTTTGCTTCTGATTTGAATGCTAGATAAATAAAGAATGCAATAACAGGAAGACAGCCAATGATAAACGCATCGTTGGTGTCTGAACCTAAGAAATTACCAGGAATCATATATCCGATAATTCCAAAAATGAACATCGGGACAACTGTAAGTGAAAGGATTTTACCTGTAGACATGTCTCCGTCTTGAACAGGCTTAACAACGTCGACATGTTTAATGTGCTTTGTTCCAAGAATGAAGATAGCAACACCGATTAACATACCAACACCAGCCGCGGCAAATGCATGCCCCCAGCCGTAGTTAATACGCATGTATGCTGCAACGAAATTGCAAATGAATGCACCGATGTTAATTCCCATGTAGAAGATGTTGTATCCAGCATCTTTCTTGTCTTTTAATTCATCTGAGCTGTATAGATTTCCAACAAGAGTAGAAATGTTTGGCTTGAAAAATCCGTTTCCGAGAATAATCAAGAACAAGGCAAGATAAAAACTAAATTCAGAGTGAATAGAAAGGCAGAAATATCCCGCAGACATCATAAGTCCGCCAAGAATAATTGATCTGCGATATCCTAAAAGACGATCGGCCAGCAAACCGCCGATGAATGGAGTTAGGTAAACGAGTCCAAGGTAGGTTCCGTAGATATCAGATTTTTTGGCTGAAGAAAATCCCATTCCGCCGCTGTTCCAATTTTCAATCATGTAAAGAGAGAAAATCCCGAGCATGAGGTAATACCCAAATCTTTCCCACATTTCTGTACCGAAGAGGTACCAAAGTCCTTTTGGATGTTTGTTTTGTTTAGACTGTTCCATGTTAATTTAAATATTCTGTAAAGGTTAGTTTTCAAAAATAAGAGAAAGGAACCAATTATGGTTACTTCACTAAGAAAGTTCCTGAAACTTGATAGTTTTCAACACCTCCGCAAACAGAAGACAGGACTAAAGTGTAAAAATATGTTCCTTGCGAAAGCTCGTCTTTCGCCGGACAATAAACCTTGGGTGTTGAAGCTTCAAAGATTAACTCGCCCCAACGATTGTAAATATTCAAATCGTATGTATTCAGTAATGAAAATAGTTCGCTTTGGGCAAGATCAGGTAGGAAAGGTGTCCAACAAGCATTCAATAAATCTCCGTCTGTAGCTGTTACTATGGTTGGATACTGTACCAAATCAATAGCAAACTGACTCGAAGAACTCTCAGGAACAGCAATGGTCTCTGTGTCGGTGCATCCAGAAGTGTTGTCTGTTGCAAGGACAGTGTAATCTGCGGCTACAGAAACATTTGGATTGATCGTATTTAATCCGTCAACGATTACCCCATCCACTGTAGTCCAAACGAGACTGTAGTCGTTTGAATTATTAATCGCAACATTCACAATTGGAATCACAGGATGAAGACAATTCAAGGTGTCTTGAGCGCCTATGGCAATAGACGGTGTGGTGAAGTTTTCAGCAACTGAAATATTCGCACTTGATTCACATCCGTTGACATTATCGGTAACTGTTAAAGAGTATGTTCCCGCTGCGTCAATTGTAATTGTGGAAGAACTTTGTCCAGATTGAATTCCAGGCCCCGTCCAAGTGTATACAGGAGTAGATGCAATTGTCACAGAACTAATCGATACTGAAGGGTTGATGCAATTCAAACCTGAAAAACAAGAAAGGTTAACCGTTGGAATATCGAAATTGGCCGGCACAGTTATCGTTTCAGTATCGAAACAATTGTTGTTCAATGTTGCATTAACAATATAGATTCCAGCATCAGCAACATTTATACTTGGAGTAGTGGACCCGCCATTGATAGTGCCATTTGTGGTTGTCCAATTGAAGGCTGCATTGGGAAATCCATTTACCATTGCAGATAAACTTCCATTCGGATTGTTGCAATTCAATTGTTGCGTTCCGCCTGTAATAATTTGGAAGTCGGAATAATCGGCGACAACAGTGAGAGTGTCGATGGCTTGACAAATACCTTGGTAATCAGTTAAGATAGAGTAAAATCCTGGAGAATCAACGCCCACTGTAGAAGCATTTGTTGGAGTAGTGAAATTCCCTCCTGTGGTTATCCAAAAGAAAGATACCCCGTTAATGTTGCTTATGGAATTGATAGTTGTTAATGGATTCGCGCAATTGATATCAGAAATGGCGGTTGCGTCAACAGTTAGCGGCTCAACGGTTACAATGAAATCCTGTTCTGAAATAATGCCACATAAATCAGTGTATATAACATGATAGGTTGTGGAAGTATCTGGATTGGCAACGGGGCTTGCTTCTGTTGAGCTACTTAATCCTGTAGTTGGAGACCAGTCAAACGTTCCGTTTACATCTGCTCCGCTGATATTTAGAACTGCGGCCGCTCCTGGACAAATTGTTACATCATTTGACGCGTTTAAAATATCAGGTGTTAAACAAACCGTCTGGATATTTGAAAGTCCACCAGTACCTGCGGTAAAGCCCCAGTTCACCATGTTTTGTCCTCCGAAAATTGAATTCGTAATGTCGATTGTCGTTTGAAGACGCAGTACGCATTCAAAATAGACAGAGAACAATTGGGCTGAAGGTTCCCATACGATTCGAACAGGATGGTTTTGCCCATCTTCTGTATTGGCATTGATCGCATTCATTTGAACCGGACCAGCGAGGTTATCGGTAGTATTGTGATTCACGTTTCCGTTACGCTGAATAGCGATGTGGTCGTAGTTGGGATCTGAAAAAGGACTTTGATTTTGATAAGTGTCAAACTCAACTGCAAGACTCGTTCCGAAATTCAAATAACCCATTCCTCCTCCGCTTGCGCCAATGGCGGTCGTTCCTTGCGTATGCAACACGAAACACATTCCATCGGCTCCATTAAGGTCAGTATATCCAAGGAACATCTCAAAAGAAAGGTCGAAGGGCTGATTCAAATCGATTTGGTCGGCGTACCAAACGGTTCCGTTTTGAGTTCCAACGGCAGGTGTAAGTTGGTAACAATTGTTTCCTATAGCTGTGGCCGAACCGTTTAAGAAATAAGCTTGTCCGAAAAGAGAGCCAAAGCTTAAAAAAGAAATTAAGAATAAGAGTGAATTTTTCATAGTTGAAATGAGTGTAGTAAATATAAGCATTTACTTCATTCCACGTTCCTTTCTCAGCTGATCATATGACTCTTGAACCTTAATAAACTTCTCTTGCGCTGCTTTCTGGTACTCATCGCCCAAATCTTTAACTTTATCCGGGTGGTATTTCATTGCCATTTTTCGGAAGGCTTTTTTGACTTCCTCATCTGTCGCGGTCGCTTCAATTTCTAAGATTTTATATGCAGAAGCAGCATCTTTGTAAAACATCGCCTGAATGCTTTCATAATCTTTCTGACTAATGTTCAAATCATTCGCGATCTGTTTAATCAATTCAGCTTCTGCCTTTGCAACTTGTCCGTCTGACTTCGCAATTCCAAATAAATAATGAAGCAGTTGCAAGCGCATCGGATGCTCCATGAAGTCGCGAATTTGATGACACACTTCTCGAACTGGGATGTCTTTGTCTAACAATTCTTTCAAGATGCCAATTTGCTCGGCCGCTGAGGCGGGGCCAAATTGTTTGTCGAAAAAATCTCGAATGTATTGAAGTTCACTCTTCATGAGCTTTCCGTCTGCTTTCATAACCGCAGCCGACAGAACCAAAAGAGCAGAGGAGAAGTCACCGCGCTGTGTATGTCTCGCATAAGTCCTTGAACGCGCGCCAGTTTGTTGTTCTTGCGTGCTCAATGATTTGTCTTGGGCCATGTAGCCAACAGCAAATCCTATTAATCCGCCAATTGGTCCGCCTAAAGCCCAACCAATAGCGCCACCTACCCATTTTCCAAATGCCATAATTTATTCGATAATAATTCCAACCGGACAATGATCCGAGCCCATAATTTCATTTAAGATGAATGCATCTTTTATTTGTGGAAGGAAATTTTCACTCACAAGGAAGTAATCAATTCTCCATCCGACATTTTTCGCACGCGAGTTGAATCGCGCGCTCCACCAACTGTATTTCACTACTTCCGGATAAAAATGTCTGAAAGAATCTTTGTATCCAGATGAAATGAAAGTTGAGAGCCCATCGATTTCACGTTGCGTATATCCCGCGCTCTTGTTGTAATTGCTTTTCGGATTGGCTAAGTCAATAGCCTGATGAGCCACGTTCAAGTCACCACACAATACAACCGGTTTTGTTTTTTCTAAATTCTGAAGGTGCTTTAGCAAATCGGCATCCCATGTCTCTCTGTAATCCAAACGTGCCAGTTCAGATCCGCTGTTCGGAACGTAGGTATTCACCAAGAAAAATTTGTCATATTCCGCAGTAATGATTCTTCCTTCCTGATCATGCTCTTCAATGCCTAATCCGAAAGTCACGCTCAATGGCTTATGCTTCGAGATAAGGGCAGTTCCGCTATAACCGGGACGCACAGCAGAACTCGAGTAAATGTGATACCCCGAAATTCCTTGAAGTGCTTCTTGAACCTGCGCGTCGTTTGCTTTCGTTTCCTGCAAGCAAAGGACATCTGGATTCATGATTTGAAAATCTTCGAAGAAGGTTTTCTTGGTTATGGCGCGAACACCGTTTACATTGAATGAAATGAGTTTCATAATTTGTTACATGTTTCTTCTATACTGACCGCCAACGTTAAATAGGGTAGA
>JBILTF010000120.1:0-4077 GCA_044371675.1 Flavobacteriales bacterium | reverse complement strand
CACAAAACGGGTTCATCAGGAACGAACGACGCAGGATTAACAGCCGCCACAAACGATTGGGGAATTGTATTCCTTCCGAATGGACATTATTTCATCATAAGCGTTTTGGTTACCAACTCTTACGAAAGCGAAGAGATGAATGAGCGAATCATTGCGGAGGTTTGTAAAGTGGCGTATGACTTCTTTCTTATGAGTTAAGAGAGGGTAAGAGAAGTTAAGAAAAGGGAAGAATGTCTTTCAGACGAATGTGCTTTGCACGAATGCTTCGCGAATGTCCGATGGACGAGGGCAACAAGCGTTGCGAGGAATTAATTGGTTTGGCAAAGTGAAGAGTATAGGCTTAATGCTCCCCTGTAAATATTAACTGATTGTTATTATTTGTGATATGATATACAATTGTATTAAAAATATTTCTTAAATTGCTGACAAACATGTGTTTAAGAGTAAATTCGGAAAAACGGAATGCCTCGATACTTTTGTTCCGAAAAGAATGACCGAAATGCCCTTTGAGTAACCAAACAAATGAAAGCATGAAAAAAAAGTTGTTGTTAGCTGCATTGTGTGCCTCCACAAATATATTTAGTCAACTTCCCGGAAATGGAATGACTGACTTCGATGGCAACATATACAATAGTGTTATACTCGACACCCAGGAATGGGTAAAAGAAAATTTAAATGTCGCGCACTACAACGACGGTACTGTAATTCCACAAGTAACCGACCCCGCTGAATGGGCAAACTTAACCACAGGAGCTTGGTGCTACTTCGACAATAATGCAGCTAACGGTGCTATCTACGGTAAGCTATACAATTGGTATGCAGTGGCGGGAATACATGACACAATCTCATCAACACCAAACAAGGTTTTAGCACCAACAGGTTTTCATGTACCCACACACGACGAGTGGATTACTTTAACCACTTTTCTAGGAGGATTAGAGGTGGCGGGGGGCGAAATGAAAGAGGTCGGAACAGCCCATTGGGAAACCCCTAATACTGGCGCTACGAACAACAGCAATTTTACCGGTCTTGGAGATGGTTTCCGTATGGATTTTGGTTTTTTTACTGGCATGGGTTTATACGCGAACTGGTGGAGTTCTACTGAGACTTTGCAGGTCACAGCAAATCAATTCTACCCCTGGATTCGACACCTAGATCATGATAACATTGCCATCACACAAAGCCAATCAACGAAAACAACGGGGTTTTCCGTTCGTCTAATAAGCGATACCTTGTTCAGTGACACCCCATCAAATATGGGAACAATAAAAGGTGAGACCATTCGCATTTATCCCAATCCGGCTGCTAATAATGTTGTAATTGATTTGAACAGTTTAACGATTTCAAGTAATTGGATTTACGCAATAAGTAACACCCTTAGTCAAGAAATTAGTCGCGGCAAAATCATATCACAACAGACAATTATTAATTTGAATGATGCATTAAGTAAAGGCTTGTATTTTGTTAAAGTCTACGATGCTCTTGGTAATGTTCTGACCACTGAAAAACTGTTAGTGGAATAGTTCGCGAATGTCTTTGTAAAAGGGAAGAGAAGTTAAAAAAGGGTAAGAAAAGGGAAGAATGCCGTTGACACGTTATTCAGTTAACCTCGTTCTTAACTACATTCGGAAAAAAAATTGAAACGGGGAATCTCTTTACTTGCTCTAACCTTTTTAACCAGTCCGTTCTTATTCGCACAAACGCTGAATGATTTATCATTCGGAACAGACACAACCCTTGAGCTTGTTTCTTGGAACATTGAACACTTCCCGAAAAACGAGCAGATCACCGTGAATTACGTCCAACAGATTATTGAAAACATTGATGCTGACATCTACGCTTTTCAAGAGATAGATGACACGGTCTCCTTCAAATTCATGTTAGCCGATTTACCTCAATATCACTACTACTTCATGACTTCATATTATGCTGGATTGGCGTTCATTTATAAACATGAGGTTATTCAGATTAACGATCTTTATGAAATCTATACCTCTTACCCCTATTGGAATCCTTTTCCTCGAGCGCCGAAAATCATGGACTTTAACTTCGACAACAAAAATTTCTTCGTTATAAATAATCATTTCAAATGTTGTGGAGACGGCTATCTAGAGTCAGATAATTCAGATGATGAGGAAGCAAGAAGGTATTTGGCATCGAACCTTTCAAAAAGCTACATCGACACCTATTTACCTGATAAAAGTGTATTTCTTTTGGGTGACCTAAACGACAGAATCACCGATCCTAATCCCAACAATGTATTTATTAACTTCCTCAATGACAGTGAAAACTATTTGTTTGCAGATACGGATATTGCAACGGGGAGTAGCACGAATTGGTCATACCCTTCGTGGCCTTCGCATCTCGATCATATTCTGATTACAAACGAATTGTTTGATGAGACGCAGAATAGTTCGTACGAAATAAAAACTCTCAAAATAGAACAATATCTGTCAAATGGGTGGAATGAATACGAAGCCAATGTCTCTGATCATAGACCTGTTGGGATAAAGATTCTTCCCAATTCGGAATTGAATTCAGTGGAAAGTCTAAATTCTAATTTCTCATTTTCAAACTTTCCGAACCCTTGCTCAAGTAGTACCACTTTTTCCTTCAATGAAATTAAAGAAACGAGTTCCATTAACCTATACGATTGTGCTGGTCAATTGGTGCGTGTCGTAAAATTGAACATCGGTGAAAATTCGAAAACATTTAATTTGAATGATTGCAGCCCCGGGGTATACTATGCAAAGCTGGTTTGCAATGGAATACCTCAGGAAACACTAAAATTAGTGGTGGTGCGTGAGGGATAGCAGTGGAAAGCCCGGAGCGGTTGGAAACCGCGAGGACTTGGAACGGATAGCCCGACCCGAAGGGGCACGGCCAACTATGTGCAAAGCACGAATGCCTGCGGCGAATGCTTCGCGAATGTCTTCGACGATTGAAATTGATCACAAAGTGATTGAAATCGGCAAATTAGCCGATTTTTTTTGTATATTCGCGTCCCTTTTTGGGCAGTGATAAGACGCTGAGTCACTGAACAATAACTAACTCTTTCATTCCACATGCGTGCGAAGGCGAATGAAATACAAATTAACAATGCCCCATGGCAGAAGAATTAAATCCAGCTGAAGAAGCTGAAAACACTGTTCCAACCAACGAAGGAACTGAAAACACTGAAGCAACGGCTTCTGAATCTGTAGAAGAAGTTTCTGCTCCGGTAGAAGAAGAAATTTCTGCTCCGGTAGAAGAAGAAGTTTCTGCAGAAGAACCCTTAGAGTTGTATAGCACTGCTGACGACGCTGCTTTCATGAATGAAAATGGCGAATTCAGTTGGGAAGCTTACGAATCTGCAGGCGGTTACAGTGACACGGAGCGCGAGCGTTACGATTCATTGTATGAAAACACGTTGTCTACAATTGCTGAAAAAACAGTTATTGAAGGAACTGTTGTTTCTGTTGGAAAGAAAGAAGTTGTAATAAACATCGGATACAAGTCTGAAGGTGTGGTTGCAGTAACTGAATTCCGTTACAACCCAGATCTTAAAGCGGGTGACCGCGTTACTGTTTACGTTGAATTACAAGAAGACAAAAACGGTCAATTAATCGTTTCCCACAAGACTGCTCGTTTGTTCAGCGCTTGGGGTAATGTTAATACTGCTCTTGAGTCTGGCGAAATCATTAAAGGTGAAGTTAAGTGTCGCACGAAAGGCGGACTTATCGTTGACGTATTCGGTATCGAAGCGTTCTTACCTGGATCTCAAATCGACGTTAAGCCAATTCGTGATTACGACGTTTACGTTGGAAAAATTATGGAATTGAAAGTTGTTAAGATTAACAACGAATTCAAGAACGTAGTTGTTTCTCACAAAGCGCTTATCGAAGCTGAACTGGAAGAACAGAAAAAACAAATCATGTCTGGCCTTGAAAAAGGACAAGTATTGGAAGGTGTGGTTAAAAACATCACAAGCTACGGTGTATTCGTTGACCTTGGCGGCGTAGATGGATTGATTCACATTACTGACCTTTCTTGGGGACGTATTGTTCATCCTGAAGAGATTGTTCAATTGGATTCTAA
>JBILTF010000006.1:0-44646 GCA_044371675.1 Flavobacteriales bacterium | reverse complement strand
ATCTCACGTTCCCCAATAATCAGAGAATCTAGGCTTGCAGCTACACGGAAAATATGATCTGCTGTTTCCTCTCCATTAAACCGCTGTGCCTTTTGTGAGACACCTTTGATAAAACTATTGTCGTGATTGGAAAACAAATGAGAAAGCAATTTCTGGGTGAAGCCAGAACAAACAAAGTGAGAAACATTAAACACCACCTCCACTCTATTGCATGTCCCCAAATACATGAGTTCACTCATTTCAAACTCCTCCTTCGCTGCGTCCAATCGAGCCTTCAACTCTTCTTGTGGAATCGTAAACGAGCCAATTGTTTCCAAAGGGAAATGATGGTGGTTGATCGATATTGCACGCAGGGTATTCAAGCGGGCACGAAGGTCGCTAACAATGGTGTTCGAATGTCATTTAATTGTCATTCTATTCTAATCAAAAAAGCCATTCGATAATTCACTCGCGAAGTTCAAAGTCGACTGCAACGTGCCATCAACAACAACTGGCTCGCTCTCAATTTTTCTTCTCAATGCATCATAAATCTTCATTTGAACATTCTCTGAAATAATGCCACATAAACTCATTGTCAAACTTTCACCACGCATCGGATTTGGATAAACAGATAGTTTTCCATTCCTTGCAAAGGATTTTGCAAGGCATCTTCGGAAGAATCTACGAAGTTACAGCCTTCACCCCCGGCAATTCAATGCCTTCAAGAGATTCAAGCATAGCACCGCCGCCGGTGCTCACGTAAGAGACTTCGTTGGCTAAGCCAAACTGATTAATAGCGGCTACAGAATCGCCGCCGCCAACAAGTGTGAACGATCCGTTCTTGGTGGCTTCAACCAAGGCGTTCGCAACGGCTATTGTACCGGCTGCAAAGGCCTCCATTTCAAACACACCCATAGGGCCATTCCACAAAACTGTTTTCGATTGTGCTATGATAGAAGCGAAATGCTCCCTCGACTTCATTCCAATATCCAATCCCATCCAACCCGCTGGAATACTCGCTATGCTGCACTCCTTGTGATTCGCATCGGCCGCAAAGGCATCCGCAATAATCGCGTCGGTAGGCAAATACAAATTCACATTCTTGTTGCGCGCCATTTCCATCAACTCCAACGCCAAGGCCAGCTTGTCGTCTTCCACCAATGAACTTCCCACCTTTCCCTTCTGCGCTTTAATAAATGTAAACGCCATGCCTCCACCTATGATAATGTTGTCTACAGCGTTCATTAAATTTTCCAAAATAGCAATCTTGCTGCTGACTTTACTTCCACCGATAATGGCAGTAACCGGAGAAGCATTGCCGTTCAATACGTGGTCAATACTCTTCACTTCGTCTTCCATTAAATAACCGAAATATTTATCTGTTGGAAAGAACTTCGCAATGACAGCCGTTGAAGCATGCGCGCGATGTGCCGTGCCGAAGGCATCGTTCACATAAACATCTCCCAACTCAGCCAACTGCCCAGCAAAGAATTCATCTCCACCTTCTTCTTCCTTATAGAAACGTAAGTTTTCCAACAACAGAATTTCTCCTGCTTTCATTTTCTCCACTGCATGCTTCGCTTCTTCACCGACACAATTACCAGCAAAAGCAACCGGCTTTTCCAAAACTTTTGAAACTTCTTGTTGAATGTATTTCAACGAAAATTTATTTTCTGGTCCGCCCTTCGGCCTTCCTAAATGCGACATCAAGATCACCTTCGCTCCGTCTGAAGATAACCTCAAAATGGTTTTCGCTGCTGCGCGAATACGCGTGTTATCTGTAACTTCGAACTTGTCATTCAAAGGAACATTGAAGTCTACGCGCACAAGCACCGCCTTGTTCGCGAAGGTGTGTTGGTCTAATTGGTACATGTTATTTCTTAACGCGCTCGTGATAATGTCCAGTTGAAGTGTCAATGCGAATCTTGTCGCCCACTTCAATAAACAATGGAACACGCACTTCAACATTCACATCAAGCATTGCTTTCTTCATAGCGTTTGTCGCAGTGTCTCCGCGCAAACCTGGCTCGGTATAGGTAATTTCATATTCTACCAACGTTGGAAGGTCGCACGTCATAGGCGCTTCGTCTTCCGCATTGAACATAACCATACACACCATTCCTTCTTTCAAGAATTTCGGTGCGTTAATCATAGTTGCAGGAATAGTGATCTGCTCGAAATCTTCCGTATTCATGAAGTTGTACTGATCGTCTTGAAACAAGAACTGATACTCGCGTGTTTCAATTCGAACCACATCCATCTTCACTCCAGAGTTAAACGTATGATCAACGATTTTTCCGTTGTTCAAATTTTTGATTTTCGTTCTCACGAAAGCCGGACCTTTTCCTGGTTTAACGTGTAAGAATTCAATGATTTTCCAGATATGTGAATCCATTCTGAAACACATTCCGTTGTGAATGTCTGCGGTAGTTGATGCCATTTTTATCTATTGTAAATTATTAGTACGCCCACTTAACGTAGATCGCTCCCCACGTGAATCCACCGCCAAATGCGGCAAGTACGAGGTTGTCTCCTTTTTTCAATTGAGATTCCCAATCGCATAGACACAGTGGAATGGTAGCGCTGGTGGTGTTTCCGTATTTGCCAATGTTGATCATTACCTTCTCACTACCCACTCCCATGCGGCGTGCAGTAGCGTCGATAATTCTTAAGTTCGCTTGGTGAGGTACTAACCAGGCCACATCGTCTGCCGTTAAATTGTTCTTCTCCATTATCTCGGCAGATACATCGGCCATTCCCATAACCGCGGCCTTAAATACAGGTTGTCCGTCTTGATAAATGAAGTGTTCTCGGTTTGCAACGGTTTCAGCGGTAGATGGATTTACCGACCCACCTGATTTTTGATATAAATAATGTCTTCCGTTTCCGTCTGTTTTCAGAATGCTATCCATGATTCCGTTGTCGTCGTCTGTTGGTTCTAGAAGCACTGCTCCTGCGCCATCTCCGAAGAGCACACATGTTGCGCGATCGGTGTAGTCAACAATGCTCGACATTTTGTCTGCACCTACTACAACTACTTTTTTACACTTTCCTGTTTCAATGAATTGAGAGCCCGTTGCTACGGCAAAAAGAAATCCTGAACAAGCAGCACCGAGGTCATATCCCCAAGCGTTTTTTGCTCCAATTTTATCGCAAATAATATTTGCCGTTGCCGGGAATAAATGGTCTGGAGTAACGGTTGCGCAGATGAGCAAATCAATGTCCATGGGAGAAATCCCACGTTTTTCGCAAAGCACTTTCACTGCTTCCACAGCCATATCGCTAGTGCCTAAGCCTTCGCCTTTCAGAATGTGTCGCTCGGAAATACCTGTGCGCGAGCGAATCCACTCGTCGTTAGTATCTACCATTTTCTCTAAATCCGCGTTTGTAAGAAGGTCGGGGGGAAGGTAACCGCCTATTGCGGTAATGGCTGCTCTCATATGGTTTGTAGATTGAAGATGCGAAGATAGGAAATGCTTCGCAAGATTCTTCGAAAGATGCAAATGCTATTGCAAGATGTTACACAAGATGCCTTCGGCAAGATGTTACACAAGATATCTTCGATAAGAAATAATGTAAAACACAAAAACCTCCGAATAGAATTAAACCTTTAATCAAGGCATTCTACCGAAGGTTCTAAGAAGTTCTACGAAGTTCTACCGAAGGTTCTACTGAAAGTTCTACCGAAGGTTAGGCTTCTTTCTCTATGAGAACTTTTCCTTTGTAGTACAACTTTCCTTCGTACCAGTGTGCGTGGTGGAAAAGGTGTGGTTGACCAGTAGTAGTACAAGTAGAAACGTTAGGTGTTTCTAGTTTGTAGTGTGTTCTACGCTTCGCTTGACGCGTTTGGGAAATCCTGTGTTTGGGATGTGCCATGGGTTCTTATTTAAAAAGTTATTCTTCCTCGTCGGAAGGATCAAATTCATCGGTATCAAAATCTTTCAAATCTTTCCAGATGCTGTCTGCGTTTTCTTCCACTCGGTATGTGTTCAATGCGCCTAGGACAACTGGGTTACAGTCGGCTTCTTTGCTGTGTATTCTTCTTGAAGGAAGAGCAAGCAAGGCCATTTCATACATACGTCGCTTAATGTTCAACTGATATTCACTTGGTCCAAGGGTCCAAACATCGTCTTCGTCGGTGTTTGTCTTTTCTCCAAATTTCACTAAAAGGTGATCAACGTTTTCAACATGAATCCAAGTGTCTTCAGCACATCTATCGCAGGGCAATAAGACTTCTCCTTCCACCTGCAAATCGAGGATAAGCATGTTTTGTTTCTTGTCTAAAGTGCCTGTGACATTCAGTTTTGACTCTTGAATTTCACTGTCGGGAAAGTCTGCAAAGAACGTTTTGTCCAGTTTGAATTCTAATTCATGCGTTCCAATTTTCCAGCCTGAAAAGTTCAGGATATAAAGTGAATCTTGCATAGATAGATTTTCAAAAGGAGGGCAAAGATACGTTTCTTTTTTGGAAAAACAACATGCGGAGCAAGATTCTTCGAAAGGTGCTTTGCAAGGTCCTACGGAAGGTTCTTCGAAAGGTGCTTCGCGTAGCGACCTTCTAAAAGACCTTGCATTGCATCTTGACGCAGGTGCTTCGCACGTATGTTTCGCGTAGCGACCTTCCTCAGGACCTTTCGAAGAACCTTCCCGCGGACCTTCGTCAGACCTTTACTCGAAACTTCCTTTTTTCATAAAAACGAACCAAAATGCTATATATTTGCCCTCAATTCAAACGAAAAATTCAAAAAACGATGAATATTACTCAAATTCAAGATCTAATCAAGTTCGTTGCGAAAAGTGGCGTAAATGAGGTGGAAATCGAGCAAAAAGATTTCAAAATCACCATTAAGACTCCTGGAAAAGGAAAACAAGAATTCGTTCAAGTTGCTGCTGCACCAATGATGACAGCGCCTGCTCAAATGGCTATGCCAGCTGCTGCACCTGCACCTGCTGCTTCAGCTCCTGCAGCTGCTGCACCCGTTGCTTCAAATCTTATTGAGATCAAGAGCCCAATGATTGGCACGTTCTACCGTTCTGCTTCTCCAGATAAACCTGCATTCGTTGAGGTGGGTTCTGAAATTCAGATTGGAGATAAAGTATGTATCGTTGAAGCCATGAAATTGTTCAACGAGATTGAATCTGAAGTTTCAGGGAGAATCGTTAAGATTTTGGTGAACGACATGTCACCTATTGAATTTGATCAGCCATTATTTTTGGTTGAACCAGCTTAATTGCATTTAAACACCACTTCCATGTTTAACAAAATATTAATTGCCAACCGCGGCGAGATTGCGCTACGAGTAATTCGTACGTGCAAAGAAATGGGTATCAAAACGGTTGCTGTTTATTCAACAGCCGACCGCGATAGCCTTCATGTGCGTTTCGCAGATGAGGCCGTATGTATAGGCCCGCCTTCGAGCAAAGATTCTTATTTGAAGATTTCAAGCATTATTGCAGCTGCTGAAATTACCAATGCAGATGCTATTCACCCAGGATATGGTTTCCTTTCTGAAAACGCTACCTTCTCGAAAGTATGTAAAGAAAATGGAATCAAATTCATTGGCGCTTCTCCGGAAATGATCGATTCTATGGGAGATAAGTCTTCGGCAAAGCAGACTATGCGCGATGCCGGGGTTCCTACGATTCCAGGTAGCGATGGGCTGATTGAAAGTCTTGAGCACGCGAAAGATTTGGCTGTTGGAATTGTTTATCCTGTTATCTTGAAAGCTACCGCAGGCGGTGGTGGAAAAGGTATGCGTGTGGTGAACAGCGAAGACGAAATGGAAAGTGCTTGGGAAATGGTGAAGCGCGAAGCTGGTGCTGCCTTCGGAAACGACGGCATTTACATGGAGAAATTCGTAGTTGAACCTCGCCACATTGAAATTCAAATTGCAGGTGACCAATACGGAAAAGCGTGTCACCTTTCAGAACGCGATTGCTCTATTCAAAGAAGACATCAGAAGCTGGTTGAAGAAACCCCTTCTCCATATATGACCCCCGAATTGCGCGAGCGCATGGGCGAGGCTGCTATTAAAGCTGCCCTTGCTGTGGGATACGAAGGAGTTGGAACGGTAGAGTTTTTGGTCGACAAGGACCGCAACTTCTACTTCATGGAAATGAATACCCGTATTCAAGTAGAGCACACCATTACCGAAGAAGTTATAGACTACGACTTGGTGAAGGAGCAAATTAAATTGGCTGCTGGCGAACCTATTTCAGGAAGAAATTACTATCCGACTATGCACGCCATTCAGTGTCGTATTAACGCTGAAGACCCTTATAAAAATTTCATGCCTTCTCCAGGCAAAATCACCGACTATCATTGTCCTGGCGGCCACGGTGTTCGCATAGATGCTCACGCCTATGCTGGATACGTGATTCCCCCGTTCTATGATTCGATGATTTCGAAATTGATTACCGTTGCTCAAACACGTGAAGAAGCTATTGCGAAAATGCAACGCGCTTTGGACGAGTATATCATTGAGGGCATTAAGACCACAATCCCCTTCCACCAAAAACTTATGAAAGACGAGAAGTTCCGTTCAGGGGATTTCACGACGAAGTTTTTGGAAGATTGGACGATGTAATTACCAGCGAAGCTGGATGACACAACAAGTTGTGATGACCTTCTTCGAAGGATGACGGCGCAGCCGATGACACTCTTCGAGTGATGACGAACTTCGTCCGAAGACCGCTTCGCGGAGAATCATCCCGCAGGGTCATCCGGAACGGTCATCCGGAACGGTCATCCACGCAGTGGTCATCCGGAACGGTCATCCACGCAGGGTCATCCACGCAGTGGTTAACTATTCAACTTCAACACCGCCAAAAACGCTGCCTGTGGAACTTCTACAGATCCAACTTGTCGCATGCGTTTCTTTCCTTCTTTTTGCTTTTCAAGAAGCTTGCGCTTACGCGAGATGTCACCGCCGTAACATTTGGCAGTAACGTCTTTACGCAAGGCGTTAATGGTTTCGCGGGCAATGATTTTGGCGCCAATGGCTGCTTGAAGAGCAATTAAGAATTGTTGTCTTGGGATCAACTCACGCAATTTCATGCAGATTTTCTTGCCCAATTCATATGCGTGATCTTTGTGAATAAGCGCACTTAAGGCGTCTACCTGTTCTCCGTTTAAGAGTATATCTAATTTCACCAACAAACTTTGTTGGTAGCCAATTCTGAAATAATCGAAGGAAGCATATCCTTTCGAAATAGTCTTTAAACGATCATAGAAATCGAATACAATTTCTGCCAATGGCATTTCAAACGTTAGCTCAATGCGGTCAGTCGTGAGGTAAAGTTGGTTTTGCAACATGCCTCTTTTTTCAATACACAAGGTCATAATTGCACCAATGTACTCTGTCTTGGTTATGATTTGTGCTTTGATAAACGGCTCTTCAACATAGTCTATTAAGTTCTGCTCTGGCAGTTCCGAAGGATTGTTGATCTCTAACTTTTCCCCCTTGGTTGTGTAACAGATGTAGCTAACGTTCGGAACAGTGGTAATAACAGTCATATTGAACTCGCGTTCCAAACGTTCTTGAATAATCTCCATGTGCAGCATTCCTAAGAATCCGCAACGGAAACCAAATCCAAGTGCCGCCGAGCTTTCTGGCTCAAAAACCAAAGACGCATCGTTCAACTGTAATTTTTCCATGCTCGCACGAAGCTCTTCGTACTCGTCTGTATCTACCGGATAAATTCCAGCGAATACCATCGGCTTCACATCTTCGAAACCTTGAAGAGCTTCAGGAGAAGGGTTAGCGAGGGTTGTAATGGTATCGCCCACTTTTACTTCGGTGGCAGTTTTAATTCCAGAAATAATATAACCCACATCGCCAGCAGCAACAAAGTCGCGCGGCTTCAAGTCCATTCCCAAAACACCAACTTCATCTGCATAGTATTCTTTTCCTGTGCTCATGAACTTCACCTTGTCTCCCTTGCGAAGAACGCCGTTTTTAATTCGGAAGTAAGCAATAATTCCGCGGAACGAATTGAACACTGAATCGAAAACCATTGCCTGCAAAGGGGCGTCTACTGTTCCAACCGGAGCAGGAATGCGGGCACAAATGGCATCTAAAATTTCAGCAACCCCCTCGCCCGTTTTTCCACTTGCGGCTAAAATTTCATCACGCTCGCAACCGATTAAATCTACAATCTGATCTTTCACCAACTCGGGATCTGCGTTTGGAAGATCTATTTTATTTAAAATTGGAATGATGGTTAAATCGTTTTCCAATGCCAAGTAAAGGTTTGAAATGGTCTGCGCTTGAATTCCCTGAGAGGCATCGACAATAAGAATGGCGCCTTCGCAAGAAGCAATGGCGCGAGAAACTTCGTAAGAAAAGTCAACGTGACCCGGAGTGTCGATCAAATTCAACACAAATTGTTCGTTGCCCACTTTGTGCAACATTTGAATAGCATGCGCCTTAATGGTAATGCCCTTCTCTCGCTCAAGATCCATATCGTCTAGCGCCTGCGCCACCATCTTACGATCTTCAATGGTCTTGGTAATTTGCAACATTCTATCTGCTAGGGTAGATTTCCCGTGATCGATGTGTGCAATGATGCAAAAATTTCGAATGTTTTTCATGTTCTTTATAAGACCTACAAAGTTACATCGAAAGCTAGGTATAAAACAATGAAAAGAAAATACTCGAAAACAAAATTGTTCAAGGGAACATTCTATTATTTTTGTTATCCATGAAAATTTTGAAATCTCTTTTAGTGGTTGCTCTTGGAATTGCAAGCACAGGAATATTTGCTCAGGAAGAGCACTTGTATTGTGGCGAGCGCGAAAATCGCGTGCGCATGTTCGGAATGTACCCTGAAGCTGAAGGAATCGCCCGTCGTGCAGGAGAAGCCCTTGAAACTTACACCGAAAATTTCGTTGATAATGCGCCAGAGCGCGGGTCACAAACCATTTATACCATTCCCGTTGTATTTCATGTCATTCATAACAATGGGACAGAAAACATCTCTGACGATCAGATTTTAAACGGTCTTTCTATTTTAAATCGCGACTTCGCCATGTTGAATTCCGATATTAGCCTAGTTGTAACCGCATTTGAAAACATAACTGCCGATATAGGTATTGAATTCGTGTTGGCAACCAAAGACCCGAATGGTAATTGCACACGAGGAATAAACAGAATTGTTTCACCACTTACCTCTGATGGTGGCCAAGACATGAAGGATCTCATCATTTGGCCGCGTAATAAATACCTAAATGTTTGGATATGTCTTGACGCAGCGGGTGCTGCTGGATACACGAATTTACCTGGAGATGTTGCTGGGTTTTGGGGCGCTGCTACAGACGGTATTGTTCTTCGTTCTGATTACATGGGTGCCATTGGAACAAGCACTTCCCAACGCAGTAGAACTCTTACGCATGAAGTAGGCCATTGGTTGAACCTATACCACACATGGGGCCCTGGTAACTCTCCTGCAGTTTCTACGAATTGTAATCAAGATGATAACGTAACAGATACTCCGAACACAATAGGTTGGACCAGCTGTTCGCTCACAGGAAGTTCATGCGGAAACACGGTAGACAACGTGCAAAATTACATGGAATACTCTTACTGCTCGCGCATGTTCACAGAGGGTCAACGCACACGCATGCGCGCCGCCATTACGAGTAGCGTTGCTCAGCGCAGTAGCCTAATTACAGCTTCAAATTTATTGGCTACAGGAGTAACAAATCCTGCACTTTGTGTTGCCGATTTCGAATTCAATAAAAATATATTGTGTGCTGGAGATAGCGTGACTTTCAACGATATTTCTTATCACGGAATAACTTCTTGGAATTGGAATTTCGGAGATGGTGTAACTCTTGTAGGCAGCGATCCTGCTGTTCATCAAAATCCAATACACACTTACGTCACACCTGGAACTTTTACTGTAACACTAACTGTTAGCAACGGTGCTGATCAACTTTCAAAAACGTATTCAAACGTTATTACTGTGTTAGGTGGTGGTGGAATTAACACCCCATTGATGGAAGGTTTTGAAGGAATATGGCCTTCAAACAATTGGTTTGTAAACAACCCAGACCTTGACGAAACATGGCAAGTGGTTACTACTAATTACAGTGGTGCTAACGGATTAAAACTTGCTAATTTCACCAGTGAGTCCGGACATGTAGACGAATTCATCTCGAACACGTTCGACATGAGCGCGATGGACACCATTTTCGTGAGTTATAAATGGGCCTATGCAAATCGCGTGAACGAGACTGATGATCGCCTACGCGTTAGTGCGTCGGGAGATTGCGGAGCGTCTTGGACACTTGCTCGAATTCGCAAAGGCACAACTAACTTACCTACCCGAACAGGAACTAACTTGGCCTTCACTCCAAGCGGCATTGACCAATGGAGCGGCGAAACGCTTACGCTAACCGCTCAGAACTACATGACCGAAAATTTCCAATTAAAATATGAATTCATCAGTTATGGTGGAAATAATATTTATCTCGATGACATTAACATCACTGTTGTTGATACGCTTGGAAATTATATTGAAATGACAGAGTCTCCTCTGGAAGTTTCACTTTATCCCAATCCAACAAACGATGCTGCAACCCTCGTTCTTGGAAGCGCTGCTCACAAGAAAACCAACGTTGTGTTGTTCAACAGTGCAGGTGAAATTGTCGACCAGATCTACAACGGAAATCTAAGTGTGGGAACACATACTTTTTCAATTCCAAAACAAGCTGCTGGATTCTATATCGTTCAAATTCAAAGTGGAACCAAGGTGACACATCGAAAACTTATTTTCGAATAAGTCGAAGTTGAACAAACTTGAAGCGTAAGTGTTAACTTTGTTAATATGTCGACATTCACTCCAGGCCCTCTCCTCGCTCAATTCGATAATCCAATTGCACTTCGCAAAGGCTTAAAAGACGAGCAACTTAAACAATTGTGTACAGAACTTCGTCAGTACATTGTTGACATTGTTTCTGAAAAAGGCGGACACTTCGGAGCTAGCTTAGGGGTGGTTGAATTATCCGTTGCCCTACATTATGTGTTCGAAACACCCTATGATCAATTGGTTTGGGATGTTGGTCACCAAGCATACGGACACAAAATCCTTACAGGAAGACGAGACAATTTCCACACCAATAGAATTTACAAAGGTCTTTCTGGATTCCCGAAAAGAAGCGAAAGCGAATACGATACGTTTGGGGTTGGGCACAGTTCCACTTCAATTTCTGCAGCTATTGGAATGGCCGTTGCCAGCAAAGTGAAAGAAGAAAAAGACCGTCAGGTTATCGCAGTTATTGGCGACGGAGCCATGACTGCTGGTTTAGCATTTGAAGGCCTTAACCATGGCTCTACAGCAGACTGCAACGTGCTTGTCGTGTTGAACGACAATTGCATGAGTATTGACCCGAATGTGGGTGCATTGAAAGAGTACCTCACAGACATTACCACTTCGCACACATACAATAAAGTGAAAGACGATGTGTGGCAGTTGTTGGGAAAGGTTTCGAAGTTCGGACCGAATGCGCAACACATTGCACATAAAATTTCTGAAGCGCTGAAAGGCACTTTAATCAAGGAAAGCAATTATTTCGAATCGTTGAAGTGGAGATACTTCGGTCCAATTGACGGACACGATGTGGATTATATGGTGAAGGTGATGCGCGATTTAAAGGACATTCCTGGTCCGAAAATTTTGCACTGTGTTACGAAGAAAGGAAAGGGCTACGCGCCAGCTGAGGCCGGCTCTCCGACGAAGTGGCATGCACCCGGGCTCTTCAACAAAGAGACTGGTGAGATTGTAAAAGTGGTTCCGAAGAGTCCACAACCGCCGTTGTACCAAGATGTATTCGGACATACCATAATTGAATTAGCAGAGAAAAACGAAAAGATTGTGGGTGTTACCCCTGCCATGCCTAGCGGATGTTCTTTGAAACTGATGATGGAGGCCATGCCTAAGCGTGCCTTCGACGTGGGAATTGCAGAACAGCACGCCGTGACTTTTTCTGCGGGAATGGCAACACAAGGATTGGTTCCTTTCTGTAATATTTATTCAAGCTTTATGCAACGTGCCTATGACCAAGTCATTCACGACGTTGCCATTCAAAAATTAAATGTCGTTTTCTGTTTAGATCGCGGAGGTTTGGTTGGTGCCGACGGTCCTACCCACCACGGGGCATATGACCTTGCTTACATGCGTTGCATTCCGCATATGGTTGTTTCAAGCCCAATGAACGAAAGTGAATTACGTGATTTAATGTTCACCGGACAGCTTCCAGATCAAGGTCCATTCAGCATTCGCTATCCGAGAGGTAACGGTGTTCTAACCGACTGGAAAACACCTATGAAGGAAATTAAAGTTGGAACAGGAAGGAAGATAAAATCTGGAGACGACGTTGCTATTTTAACGATTGGTCCAATTGGAAATTACGCGGTGAAGGCATGCGAAGTATTAGCAGAGCAAGGCATTTCAGCAGCTCATTACGATATGCGTTTCGCGAAACCGATAGATGAAATAATGCTTCATGAAGTGTTTGGAAAATTCAAGCATGTGATCACTGTGGAAGACGGATGTGTTCAAGGTGGAATGGGAAGTGCTGTGATTGAATTCATGGCCGATAACGGTTACACATCACAGGTGAAGCGTTTGGGAATTCCTGATCAATACATCGAGCACGGAACACAAGATCAATTGTATGCAGAATGTGGTTACGACGTTGCAGGCATGGTGCGCACAGCGGTTGAATTGGTTGGAAAAGAAGCAGCACAATCTCTAGGAGCGTGATCAATTCTTCCAACGAACAAATTCTTCACTATTCCATATTCAATCACGACAGCTCGAATGAATGGGTAACTTTCATTCACGGAGCGGGAGGAAGCAGCGCCATCTGGTTCAAACAGATACGAGCATTTCAAAAACACTTCAATGTTTTACTCATCGATCTGCGCGGACACGGACAATCGAAAAATGTTCGTCCGCTTAAAAAAGAAAAATACAACTTCGAAGAAATAGGGAACGAAGTCATTGAAGTGCTCGAACATTTGAAAATCAAATGCACCCACTTCGTTGGAATTTCCATGGGAACCATTGTCATTCGTGACATTAGCGAACGCGCAACAACACTCGTGAAATCAATGATACTGGCCGGAGCTACCATGAAGTTGAATGTTCGCGGACAGTTTCTCATGCGATTTGGCGACACTTTCAAGTCGCTAATTCCTTATCTCATCCTTTACCGACTTTTCGCCTTCATTATTATGCCGAAAAAAAGCAATTCAGAAGCGCGAAACATATTCATTCAAGAAGCAAAAAAACTCGAACAAACCGAATTCAAAAAATGGTTCGGACTGGTCTCTCAAGTCAATCCTCTTCTCTCTTCCTTCCGAAAAAAAGAAACCCCTTCGAAGACGCTCTATGTCATGGGCGCAGAAGATCACATGTTTCTTCCTTCCATAAAAAAACTCGCATTGCGATTCTCTTCCTCTGAACTCATCGTTGTTCCCAATAGCGGACACGTGGTGAATATTGAGAAGCCGGGGGAGTTTAATGAGATCTGTATTGAGTTTTTGAGCGATAACTCATAAGTCTGCTTTCAGAAGATCTGTGAAGGTCCTACGGAAGGTCGCTACGCGAAGCGTCCTTGCAAAGCACCTTTCGAAGAACCTTGTAACACACCTTTCGAAGAACCTTGTAACACACCTTTCGTAGAACCTTGTAACGCGCCTTTCGTAGAACCTTGTAACGCGCCTTCGAAGAATCTTCCTATATTTGAAAAATGCGCTTCCGCCTTATCCTTCTCTTAACAATTCTTGCGACTTCGCTTTCAGCGCAGACATTAAAAATTCGCATTTTCGACGAGACCTCTCGTGAGCCCTTGCCCGGTGCAATGGTGTTCTCGAAGAAAGTTACCATTGGCGTTACAGATCTTTCAGGGACTACTAAATTGAATAAAGCCGATATTCTCGATTCAATTACCATTCGTCACATTGGTCATGCAGACAGCACATTGGCCATTACAAATGCAATGTATGAAGCGGGTTTGAGCATCTTCTTGAAAGCACAAAGCTCTTCCACAGGAACGGTTGTTATAGGCTCTTCGCGCTACTTACAAGCGCTCGAATTACAAACATTAAGCATAGACGTCATCAAATCAACCGAACTCATTCAGCGTATTACGCCGGATTTAGCGAAGGCCGTTGAGCGTTTACCTGGACTTACCATTATAGATGGACAAGCGAGTATTCGCGGAGGAAGCGGATATGCCTTCGGCGCTGGAACGCGCGTGTTGCTTATTGTAGACAATCAGCCACTCATAACAGCAGATCGCAACGACATTAAATGGAACTATGTTCCACTTGAATTGGCCGAACAAATTGAAGTGGTGAAAGGCGCGTCGTCTGTTCAATACGGAAGCGCTGCGTTGAACGGAGTAATACATGTCCGAACTGCTTATCCCGGAAAAGACCCTGAAACATTCGTTTCAACATTTGGAACAACCTACGACAAACCGCGAGACGCATCTATGGCTTGGTGGACCGGCAATCGCGTACCCTATCAAAGTGGATTGCAGTTTCGACACAAAGAGCGTTTGAAGAACGGATTTGATTTGGTTATAGGTGGAAATGTATTGCGCAGCGTGGGTTGGTTGAATGGTGAATACGAAGACCGCGAACGTATTTCCTTCCGCACCCGAAAAATCTGGAAGAAAGGAAGACGCAGTGCGGGTTTAGATGGAAATATTATGCATCAAAAGCAAGGTTTCTTTTTTATGTGGAAAGGAACCGGTTCTGATTCTTTTTTGCCTTACAGCCCTACCACGTTGTTGAATCTAAACGACCTGTGGGCGAACATTGACCCGTGGTTCACGGCCTTCGATAAAAAAGCGAACAAGCACACGCTTCGCGGAAGATATTATTACACCCTTCAAGTGGGCGGGAAAGACTGGTACCCAGCTACGAATCTCATTAGCACAGATTACCAATTCCAACACAGCACCAAATCGAAAGGAACGCTGGTTGCCGGATTAAGCGCTACTCAATTCTTTTTCGACGATGGAAGTTTTGGTGGAAGACACGACGGGAACTTTGCGGGTACTTATGTGCAGTTCGATCAACCGTGGAAGAAATTTCAATTCAGTGCTGGCGCACGAATGGAATTGTTTCGTTTAGACGCGATGGTTGTGCGCTCGATGCCCGTAGGAAGAGCGGGGATTAATTACGAAGCAGGAAAGAACACGTTTCTTCGCGCATCATTTGGACAAGGATTTCGTTTTCCATCTCCGGCAGAGCGTTTCGTAAATACCAATCTCGATATCATTCGCATTTACCCGAATCCAAACCTTCGTCCAGAGCAAGGGTGGGGCGCGGAAATTGGCGTGAAGCAAAAAATAAAAATTGGTGAATGGAACGCTTCTGCAGATGCCGCATTATTCTTAACTCGTTATAAAAACTTACTTGAGTTTTCGTTCGACCAATGGGGCGCTCCTTCTGATCCGCTTTTCGGATTTGGATTCAAAAGCATTAACATTACCGATGCCCAAATTGGCGGTATTGAACTTTCGCTCAACGGCGACAGTTACATTGGCGATTGGAAAGTCAATCTCGGTGGAGGATACACGTATATCTGTCCGGTTGACATGAACCTGGCTCCTGAATTGAAGTCGCTCTTGCCGTATACTAGATACGCTATTCAGTCCTTTGCTGCCGACGAACGCGGGCCAGATACGCCCATCTTGAAATATCGCTATCGCCACATGGGCAAGTTCAATATAGATGCTGAGTCGCCTGAAGGATTTACCCTTGGAGCAGGAATTCGCGTTTATAGTTACATGGAAAAAGTTGATTCCATTTTCGAATTGTTTGTTCCTGGTTTAGCGCAATTCAGAAAAGACTTCAGTGGGCCATCAGCCATCATAGATCTTCGTGGTGGATATATTAAAAACGGTCATCGCTTTACACTTCAAATTACAAATATCACAAATACCTTTGTCACCATTCGTCCTGCGAAGCCAGAGGCGCCAAGAGGGTTTATGTTTCAATATGCCATAACGATTAATAGGAAGAAATCTAATCAAAAGATTCCAACTTAATCGTTAGATGCTTCACAAGATACTTCGTAAGATTCTGCGAAAGAAGCTTCGCTAGAGTACATCTTGCTGAAAGCATCTTTTGAATAATCTTGTGTAACATCTTACGAAGTATCTAACAACGTATCCCTATCTTTGGAATCCATGTTTTTAGAAAACACTGTAAATAGAGGAAGAAGCGCCGGCTGGATTGAAGTCGTTTGTGGTTCTATGTTTTCTGGTAAAACGGAAGAGTTGATACGTAGATTGAAGCGAGCCGAGTTCGCGAAGATGAACGTTGAAATTTTCAAACCGAAATTGGATATTCGCTACAGCGAAGGAGAAGTGATTAGTCATGTTGGGACGAGTATTCGTTCCACGCCTGTTGAACATTCTTCGCAGATTCTATTGCTCGCATCAACAGCAGAAGTGATTGGCATAGATGAAGCGCAGTTCTTCGACGATGGATTACCCGAAGTGTGCAATCAATTGGCCAACATGGGTGTTCGCGTTATTGTAGCGGGATTGGATATGGATTACACAGGCAAGCCCTTTGGGCCTATGCCACATCTGTTGGCCATTGCTGAATACGTAACAAAGGTTCACGCTATCTGTGTTGAAACAGGGCAATTGGCGCATTACTCGCACAGAATAATTGAGGGAGATAAACAAGTACAATTGGGTGAAAAGGAATCTTATGTTCCACTTTCACGTGCTGCTTTTGTGAAGAAGAAGCAATAAAAAAGGCCTTCGAAATCGAAGACCTTTTTATGAGTTTTTAGTCTATTACTTCTTGAAGGTGTATGCAATTCCCACTGAAGAAACGTTATTCTTAAGGTAATAAGTTGAAGTTGCATCATCATTCAAATCTGCCATACCTATACCGTAATTCAATTTGATACTCAAATCATCAGTAATATTGAAACCAGCACCTAGGTTCAATCCAAAGTCAGTTGATGAAATTCCAGTTTTATCGTTATCTGTGTCGTCTGCTGAAATTGTCTCACCCGTAATGTAGTCGGTCTCAGTCGTTTTTGAATAGTTACTAACTCCAGCTAAGAAACCAATATATGGTCCGGCTTGCAACGTAACGCGATCTCCGATTCTGAAACCAAGGTTAATAGGGATTTCCAAGT
Source organism: Flavobacteriales bacterium (assembly GCA_044371675.1). GTDB lineage: Bacteria > Bacteroidota > Bacteroidia > Flavobacteriales_D > Sanyastnellaceae > CAIZGX01. The sequence continues at coordinate 27,483 of JBILTF010000006.1, read as the reverse complement.
AATTCAGAGAAGAAGTACCAGTGATTTCAATTTTATAAAATCCTGGGATGTCTGTTGTAAACTCAGCTGAATAACCTTTTGAAGAATAATTCGCGCCAGCAGTGAAATAAAGTTTATCATTGATGTCCTTTTCAATCTGGGCGCCAATTGAGAATCCTAACTTAGAGCCCAAAAATTCTGCTACATCCGAGTCATCGGTAGAAACAGAGGCAAAGTTTAATCCCGCTTGTCCAGTAATTTTCACTTGTGCTGATACCATTGAGCCCATTCCTAATAGACTCAAACAAATTAACATTAATTTCTTTTTCATAAGTATAGAGGTTTAGTTTAAACGAATATACATTTTTTCTTTCCCAATAGGTTTAAATATTAAAAAAATCAAATCCCAAAAAGTCTTGCCTCACTAATGTGTGTGAAATAAAAAATCATTCGCCAATTGCAATGCCGCTGGCAATCCTGCTTCATCGCTTCCTCCTGCAGTTGCGAAGAACGGCTGTCCGCCTCCACCTCCTTTAATGGCTTTCGCCCATTCGCGAACCAACTGACCGGCGTTCCATTTCTTATCGTTCACCAACGAATCGCTTAAGGCCAATGATATGGTTGGCTTTCCGCCCTGCACATTCGCCAATAAAATAAACGCATTTGGAATTTCTGATTTCAATTGGAAACAAATATCCTTGATCGCATTCGCGTCTAAATCTACTTGATCAATCAGAACATTCATTCCGTTTTTTTCTGTGAACTTCTCCTTCAACACGCCTTTCATTTGCATGGCTTTCTCGTGTTTCAAAGCATCCAATTCTTTTTCCAACAAAGAAAATTTGCTTAACAAATCTTCTACTGCCTTGCTTGCATTTTTGTTTTTCACCAACGAACGAACCGTTTCCAACTCTTGGCGTTCTTCTTCCAACAACGCATCTACCGCATCGGCTGTAATGGCCTCAATTCTTCGAATACCCGCAGCAACCGCAGCTTCCGAAGTTATCTGGAATGAACGAATGTCGCTGGTCTTTTGAACGTGCGTTCCTCCGCACAATTCAACACTGTTTCCGAATTGAATCACACGAACCGTTGATCCGTATTTTTCACCAAACAACATCATGGCTCCTTGTGCTTTCGCCTCGTCCATGGTTGCGTTTCTATTTTCATTCAATGGGAAAGCTGCGCGAATGCGGCTGTTCACCAATTGCTCTACTTGCTTCAATTCGTCGTCTGTCATTTTCGCGAAATGCGAAAAGTCGAAACGCAAATAATCTGCATTCACCAACGATCCTTTTTGCTCTACGTGCGTTCCCAACACTTCACGCAATGCCTCGTGAAGCAAGTGCGTTACGCTGTGATTGCGTTGTGAGCTTTCGCGCTTCGTGCGATCTACAACGGCAGTAAATGTTGCGTTCACATTTTCTGGAAGTTGCTCTACAAAATGAACACTTAGGTTGTTTTCTTTCTTGGTGTCTATGACAGCAATGCTCTCGTTTATGGTTTTCAAAACTCCCGTGTCTCCAACTTGTCCGCCGCCTTCCGCATAGAACGGAGTATTGCTCAACACCAATTGAAAACTCTCTTTTCCTTTCGCTTTAATCTTTCTGTATTTCAGAATTTTCGTTTCGCATTCCAACGAGTCGTATCCAACAAATGTTGGATCTCCTGCTTGCAATTCAACCCAGTCGTCGGTCTCTAATTTCGTAGCACTGCGACTGCGTTCTTTTTGCTTTGCGAGTTCTTCTTCGAATCCTGCAGCATCTACGCCCACGCCTTTTTCAGAAGCAATTAACGACGTTAAGTCGAAAGGAAATCCGAACGTATCGTACAATTCGAATACGGTCTTTCCGTCTAACACTGAAGCGCCTTTGCTCAAGTGATCGTCTAACAATTGAATGCCTTTGTCTAGTGTGCGCAAGAAGCTTTCTTCTTCCTCACGAATCACTCGCTTCACCAAATCTTTGTTGGAAACAATCTCTGGGAAGAAAGCACCCATCTCTGCTGCAAGTACATCTACCAATTCAAAAATGAATGGATCTTTTCTGTTCAAGAAACTGTATCCGTAACGAATGGCTCTGCGCAAGATTCTTCGAATCACATATCCTGCTCCACCGCTTGCGGGAAGTTGTCCGTCTGCAATGGTAAACGACACCGCGCGAACGTGGTCTGCAATAACGCGAATGGCAATGTCTTGTTTTGAATCGCCACGTGTGTAAGCCACACCCGATGTTTTCGAAATGCGCTCAATCAACGGCGAGAACACATCGGTGTCGTAGTTCGATTGTTTGCCTTGAAGGGCAACGCACAAACGTTCGAAGCCCATTCCGGTATCTACGTGTTTGTTTGGAAGGGGCTCTAACTCTCCGCTTGCTTTACGATTGAATTGCATGAACACGTTGTTCCAAATTTCAATCACTTGCGGATGGCTATCGTTCACCAATATTTTTCCATCGACTTTCGCACGCTCTTCGTCGCTTCGAATGTCAATGTGAATTTCGCTGCACGGACCGCATGGACCTGTTTCGCCCATTTCCCAAAAATTGTCTTTTTTATTTCCTTTTAAAATTCTGTCTTCTGCAATGCAGCGTTTCCAGATGTCGAAAGCCTCTTGATCGAATTCCAATCCTTCCTTTTCATCGCCTTCAAAAACGGTCACGTACAATCTGTCTTTCGGAAGTTTGTACACTTCAGTCAATAACTCCCATGCCCACGTGATGGCCTCTTCCTTGAAGTAATCTCCGAACGACCAGTTGCCGAGCATTTCGAACATGGTGTGGTGGTAGGTATCAACGCCAACCTCTTCCAAGTCGTTGTGCTTTCCGCTAACGCGAAGACACTTTTGAGAGTTCGCAATTCGTTTGTGCTCTATGGTTCCGTGACCTAGAAATAAATCTTTAAACTGATTCATTCCCGCGTTGGTGAACATAAGCGTAGGATCGCCCTTGACCACAATGGGTGCGGACGATACAATGTGGTGACCTTTCGATTTGAAAAAGTCTAAAAAAGTTTGGCGAATCTCTTGAGCTGTCATCATGCGAGCAAATTTACATCTCACAAGGGAAGAAGCGATTAAAAAAAGTAACGTAAATTCGCAAGGCATGAAGAAATTCAAGTACAAATACATCTTCAATCCAAATACCCTCAACTACGAGGCGATTACGTATACCATTCGTGATTACGCTTGGATTGTTACACGCTATTTACTTGCAGGTGTAGTGTTGGGTGGAATTGGTATTGTTCTTTACGCGTCGTTCTTCAAAGATCCAGAGACTGATCAACTGGAGAAAAAGATTAATTATCTGGAAACGCAGATTGAAACATTCAACCGTAAGATTGACACGTTGGAATTGTTTGCGACAGATCTAGAGCGAAGAGATGAGAATGTGTACCGTTCTATCTTCGGAGCTGAACCCTACGCCCGCAAGTTCTCTGGACTTTCATCGAAAACTCACAATGACTTCGCGACAGACAAAGATGTTGAGGAAACGTTGTTCCGAATTCGGAAACTGCAAGAAATGTTTGTGAGTCAGAGCAAGTCTTACGAAGAGATTTATTCCTTGGCACTCGGACAAGACGCCATGCTTCAGAGTATTCCTGCGATTCAGCCTATTTCAAACAAAGACTTGGAGCGCATCTCTTCCGGTTTTGGATATCGCATTCATCCGATTTACAAAGTGGCTAAGCTTCACACCGGTTTAGATTTCACGGCCGACATTGGAACAGAAATTTATGCCACTGGAGATGGCGTTGTTGAAAAAACGGAAAGTATTTATACCGGATATGGAAATAACGCTGTAATCCAGCACGGATACGGGTATCAGACACTTTATGCTCACATGAGCAAGCTTCTAGTTCGTCAAGGCGAAAAAGTCAAAAGAGGCCAATTGATAGGGCTTGTAGGCAATACAGGGGCATCTACGGGTCCGCACTTGCATTATGAAGTTATTAGAAACGGTCAAAAAGTAGATCCGGCGTTTTACTTTTACAACGATATTACGCCAGAGCAGTACGAAGAGGTATTGCAGCGTGCTGCCAATGCCAACCAAAGTTTCGACTAATTATGTCTAAGACCTTCGAAATAGAAAAAATTTATTTCAGCATCTCTGAGGTTGCTGAAATGTTTGATGTGAATGCTTCTCTTTTACGTTTTTGGGAAAAGGAATTTCCGCAATTGCAACCGCGCAAGAACAGCAAGGGCAATCGGATGTATTCGAAGAAAGACATTGAATTATTCAAGAAGATTCACGAGTTGGTTCGCGTGCAAGGGTTCACGCTGGAAGGCGCGAAGAACGCGCTTCGTCAAAAGGTTAACGAGACTGATGGTGCAGCTATTCAAGCGCGTTTAATTCGCGTTCGTTCTGAATTAGTTAGCATTTTAAGCAGTTTGTAAAAACAAACGAACGCATGGCTTGTTTCTAAGTTCATGTTATCTGAAACAGACATTGATCGAATCATTGAAATGGCGTGGGAAGACCGCACGCCGTTCGACGCTATTACCGCACAGTTCGGTGTTAGCGAAGCCGAAGTCATTGCGCTTATGCGCAAAGAAATGAAGGCTACTTCCTTCCGCATGTGGCGCGCCCGCGTGCAAGGCAGAGCAACGAAACACGTTATGCTTCGTGCAGAATCGCTGAACGACGATAGCCGTTTCAAATGCACCCGCCAGCGAAGCGTTTCCAACAATAAAGTTTCCAAAAGGAAATGAAGATTGGACTTCTCTTTCCGCACCAACTGTTCGCAGACCACGAACTGTTTCATTCCTGCGATGAAATTTTCTTAATTGAAGAACCGCTTTTCTTTTCACAATATCGCTTCCACAAGAAAAAAATAATCTTGCATCGCGCAAGCATGAAGGCCTTTCTGGAAGAGCAATCTAGAGCTTCTTCCAATTGGAAATACCTTTCACACGATGAAGCCTCTTCCCTTCAAATTGAAACTGAATTGAAGTCTTTGGGGGCGAAGGAATTGTTGTGGATTGACACGGTCGACTTCAACCTAGAAAAAAAAATACATAGGTGGGCAAAAAATCTCGGCGCGAAAGAGCTTCGGTTCGAATCACCGAATTTCTATAATTCGGAAGAAGAGCTTCGCGAATATTTCAGCAAGAAAAAATTCTTCTTGAACGACTTCTACATTCACGAAAGAAAAAAGCGTCAGGTGCTTTTAGAGCCCTCTGGAGAGCCTGTTGGCGGAAAATGGACCTTCGACACAGAGAACAGAGCGAAAGCGCCGAAAGGAATGGAGTTTCCAAAACCATTTGTATCAACACCGAATGATTTCGTGATTGAAGCGACAGCGTATACGGAAGCGCGCTTTGGTGATCACGCAGGAACAGCTGAAGACTTCAACTACGCTGTCACTCGCAAAGAAGCGAAAGCCGCTTTACACTATTTCATTCAACATAAAATAAACGAATACGGAACGTACCAAGATGCCATTGTGCCCCAAGAAGCGTGGCTCTTTCATTCCATTGTTTCTCCTTATTTAAACATTGGACTGCTTACTCCGCAAGAGTGCGTTCAAGCAGCTTTGGATTCGAATGCCGGGATGAATAATGTGGAAGGATTTGTTCGTCAAGTTTTGGGGTGGCGCGAATTCATTCGTGCGGTGTATATCTTAAAAGGCGTTCAAGAGCGCACTTCGAATTTTCTTCAACACGATCGAAAATTACCGAACGGATTTTGGGATGCAAGTACCGGTATTCGTCCGATTGACGACTGTTTGGAGGGACTTCTCAAGAATGCCTATTCACATCACATTGAGCGTTTGATGATCTTAGGAAATTTCATGTTGCTGAGCGAAGTTCATCCGCATGAGGTATACGAATGGTTCATGACTTTTTACATAGATGCCTACGATTGGGTTATGGTTCCAAATGTATATGGAATGTCGCAGTTTGCAGACGGCGGGCTCATGAGCACGAAGCCTTACATGAGCGGTTCGAATTACATTTATAAAATGAGCAACTACAAAAAGGGAGAGCCTTGGGAGAAGATTTGGGACGCGCTTTTTTGGAATTTCATTGAACGCAATACTCCCTTTCTCGCGCGGAATTATCGCTTGAGTATGATGGTGGCTTTGCTGAACAAAATGGACGAGCAAAAAAAACAAGGGCACATGGCCCTTGCTCAATCTTTTTTGAATAAAGTGGATTAAGATCCGCAGTAAAGACAACCTTCGTCGGCGTCTTCCATTTCGCCTGTGCCGTGCACTAAGCGCTTCACTTCGTTTTCCACATCTGCTTCAGACCAGGTAGGGTTTACCGCCTTAATGCGTGCTTTTAAGAATAAGTATTCGTTCGATTCCATAGGTGTGTTTTTTGGTAAGAGGAAGTTACAAAGGTGAATATGATGCCCATGTTAAGTCGAATTGACTTACTAACACATACCCGTTCACTGACATCTATTTGCTGATTATCAGCGAAAAAACCCGTGGATAATCCTTTATGGAAATAAAATACCTCCCGTTCGGCAATGCGGAAATATCGAGGTCTGAATTGCTTCGAATCCGGGACTTCAAAACCACTTTCCCCTCGCTATTTCTCATCTCTAGACACATAGTCTTGTTGGGAGATTCGATATGAACGAGGTCCTTTGCTGGATTGGGAAAAATCCGAATTTGAGAGGATTCTGAATCCACCTGATTGCCCGTCAAGTAATCTCCTAAAACGGAGTTCAAATCATACTTATGAAGCTTTTGCTGAGTAGTAATAAAGCTTTGACTAAAGTATTCATTGGTAAGATATACGTCTATTCCGTTAGTTGTTGAGACTCCTTCGACTTGATGAAAATTGAGTGACGGATTTATTTTCTGTTGGAAGGAAGAGAAGAAATCAGTTCCTTCAAAATCGAATAAGAGATACATAAACGGCTGCAGCAGAGAAGAATATCCGGAAAGGATAACGAGTCTTTTGTTTGGAAGATAGGTTGCTCCGGTTATGAGTCCGTTTACATCTGAAGAGTTTTTTCGATGTGCCAAATAATTCCCTGGAATCTTAGGTAAACTGTAACAAACTGTGGTTTGATTGTCCCAATTCTTGGTGAAGAGAAACAAGCTGTCTGTTCCCGCAATAAACGCCTCGCAATCGAAGGGGGTATTTTGGTTGGAAGGAGTGAAGTCTATTTGATCTTCGTAGGCAAAGGCAATGGTATCTATTGCAGGCGTGCTTTCAAGAAGAGATGATTTTTCAATTCGAAGAATATGCAGGTCTGTTCGGCTTCCGGCGTTGTTTCCGAAATCTCCGACATACAGATACAAGCTGTCTTGGGTGATTTCTTCCCAATCGAAATTGGAAGTTCCATTCAATGAAAAAGTCTGAAGAATGGCTCCATTCAACGTGTCTATCACATATAAATTCTCATCTGAATTGTCGTTGTGTGTAACAAGTCCTTGCTGAAAACGAGTGATACCGGAAGTTTCAAGTAGTTCGGCTGGCAACTGAACAGAATACACCGGCGTCAATGTCACGGTTGGAAGATTGGGTTGGGCGAAAACTCCCTCACAAATACTTTGCAATAAAAAGATGAGAAATATTCTTGCAAGAGCGTTCATGAATCAAAGTTAAGTTAAAAGCATTTATGTACATTGTAACATCAAATTTGAAAGCCATGAAACGAATTGAATCGTTTGAAGAATATAAATCGGTGTACGCCGAAAGCATTGCCAATCCAGATAAATTCTGGGGTGAAATAGCTGAATCATTTTCATGGAAAAAGAAATGGGATACGGTGCTTTCAGGAACCTTTGCCGATGCCAACAACCGATGGTTCGACGGAGGTGAATTAAACATTACCGAGAATTTATTGGACAGACATCTTGCTGAAAAAGGAAAAGATGTTGCACTCATTTGGGAACCGAATGAACGTTCGGTTCAAGCTCGCTCATTCACGTATTCCGATCTACACAAAGAAGTTTGTATTGCAGCAGAAATGCTTCGCATGTTGGGTGTAAACAAAGGAGATCGCGTTTGTATCTACATGAGCATGGTGCCTGAATTGGTATTCAGTTTGCTCGCCTGCGCGCGCATTGGCGCGGTGCACTCTGTGATCTTCGGTGGCTTCAGTGCGAAGAGTATTGCAGATCGTGTAGACGATGCCGAAGCAGACTTCGTGATAACCATGGACGGTGGCCTTCGAGGTAACAAGACTATTCCGTTAAAGTCGGTAGTGGATGAAGCCTTGACTTCAACAAGAAAAATAAAAAATGTATTGGTCTTCAACTACATCAACCTTCCAACAGAAAAAAAAGAAATTGATGTCGATTGGAATGAATTGAAAGGACGCGTTATTTCCAACAATAATTACATGAAGCCCGGAGAGACACTTCAGTCTGAAGATCCGTTGTTCATCTTGTATACGAGCGGTTCCACAGGTAAACCGAAAGGCGTTGTGCACAGCACAGCCGGATACATGGTGTGGACGGCCTATACTTTTTTGAATGTGTTTCAATTTCAAAAAGGAGATATTCATTTTTGTACTGCCGATATTGGATGGGTTACAGGACACAGCTATTTAATCTACGGACCGTTACTTAACGGTGCAACTTCATTGATGTTCGAAGGCATACCTACTTATCCGGATGCTGGAAGATTTTGGGACATTGTAGCGAAACATAAAGTGAATATTTTCTACACCGCGCCTACAGCCATTCGCAGTTTAATGTCGGCCGGAGATGAATTTCTTGAAGGAAAAGATTTGTCTTCGTTGCGCATACTCGGAAGCGTTGGCGAACCTATTAATGAAGAAGCATGGAATTGGTATCGCGATAAAATTGGAAAAGGAAATTGTCCGATAGTCGATACGTTCTGGCAAACGGAAACGGGCGGCGTTATGATCTCGAGCTTAGCGGGAGTAACACCCTCGAAACCGGTGTTTGCCACCTTGCCTATGCCTGGGGTTCTTCCTGTTTTGTTGGATGATAAAGGGAATGAAATTCTTGAAAACGATTTAACCGGAAACCTGTGCTTCAAGCAGTCGTGGCCTTCTATGATTCGCACTACTTATGGCGATCACGAGCGTTGTATTTTGAATTACTTCAGCACGTATAAAAACTATTACTTCACGGGTGATGGCGCTTACCGCGATGAGAACGGCATGTATCGTTTAGCGGGAAGGGTTGACGACGTGTTGAACGTAAGCGGACACCGAATAGGCACTGCGGAAGTAGAGAACGCGATTAATCATACGCCTGGGGTTATTGAAAGCGCGGTGGTGGGTTATCCGCATGACATTAAAGGGCAAGGCATTTTCGCGTTTGTGATTTGTAATCCACATCATCATTTGGAAGATCATGAACAAATTCATGCGATTATTAAAACCGTTAGTGAGCAGATTGGAGCAATCGCGAAACCAGATAAGATTATCGTTGTAAGTGGACTTCCGAAAACGCGAAGTGGAAAGATTATGCGTCGCATTTTGCGGAAGATTGCGGAAGGAGAATTTGACACTATTGGTGATACTACAACACTGCTCGACCCTTCCGTTATTCAAGAAATTATTGACAAAGCGAGATAATTTTTTTGACTTTTTTGTTTTTTTTGTAATTTCACTGGATGAGGCGGAGGATATTTTCAACGGACAAAAAGAGCAGTTCTTTCCTAATTATTGGGGCGCTCATTCCGAGTTCTGGGTTGTTTGTTGTAAACAGTCTCTTCGCAAGTTCAGCTAATAACAGCGAACTACTTGTTCTTTATTTTCAGTCTGTCATTGCTGTAGTTTTTGGAGCTGTTTTTTTTGCACCGGCGTGGGGGCGTATGCCTTTGAAAACAGAAGGGGAACTCATTCCATATCGATTCATAGGTAAAGGAACGGTTTCCTTGTCAAAGTTTAGAGGGCTTTATTTAGGCTTGCTTATACTGCCTTTGGCAAAGGCTGTGAGCATTCAACCGCTGTCTGAATATCTTTTCTCTGACTCGAGCAGCCAACACAATTTCACGCTATTCACCCTCGCTCTTTTAGTCTTGAATATATTTTTCAATACGCTTTACAATCGCATTCGTATTGACGCCGTCATTGGCTACTCTACATTCCTTGTTGCCATTTTTTACTTGGTCATTCAACTTGCGTCAGGATCAAGTTTCTCTAGTCATCCGGAAAATCACCTCGCCACTTGGGCCAATGGTTTAAATCTCAAAACCGTTCTATTTTCAATTGGTTAACTTTGGTGGTTTGCTACCATTGTTGATTTACCCGACATGCGAGGACAACTTTTACTGACGCTTAAAAACGGAAGCGAATCGAGAAGAAACGTGATTTTTTCTTTTATCATTTCATATTTCATACAGGGCATTCTTCTCACCTTTCCTTTGATTTATCATTCAACAACTGATTGGAGTTGGATCAACAGTTTGTTTATTGCATTTATAATTATGAATGCCTTTCAGGCTATGTTCAGCGCGAACCACTGGGGTGCTAGCTTGATTTATGCAGGGGTCATTCGGCCTATGCTGTCCAACGACAACAATGAGAAAGCTATTGGCACGGGCTCTATGTTCGCGGGGTTAGTTATAACATCACTTTGGCTATTTGCTGGTAAAACCACCTCCGAGCTATTTGCAGCAATTTTTCTATTTACAGCGGGTGTTGGCCCTGTGTTTATCGTTCGATGGTTTTGGTCGAAGGTGAATGCGCAAACTGTTCTTTCGGCCATGGTTGGCGCTCCGTTCATTTGGATCCTTTGGTTGTTGTTGAAACAAGTTGGAGTGTCTCCTTTCTTAGTTCAATCAATGGGGATTTCTGAAACCTTTATGGATATTTTAATTCCAGGCCTATTGAATACGATTGTCTGGTTAACAACACTCCTGCTTACTCAAAACAAGGAGGAAGAACTTCACGCCAAGCAATGGATAAAAGAAGTTGGAATTTTGAGCGAATTTAAAAGCGGAAAAAACTGGCTTTTATTTGTTGGCTTAACGCTTCTTTCGGGATTGATTTTGTTTGGCCCTTCGTTGGTTTTGAGTAGATAAACAACCAACGAAAATTCGCCGGTTGTTGGGTGGCTAAAACCAACTTTAATTGGTTTCTTTAAGATTAAACTCTTCTTGTAAAGGATGATTATGAAAAAACATTTTCTTATTCGTAAACATTAAAATAAAATCAGTCATCTTTACCTCCACAATAACGAATCTATGAACAGCAAAAATTCCCTTCTTTTTTATTTCATGTTTTTTACCGCTTTAATCCTTGTTGGGTGTAGAAAAGATGAATTAGATAACAACCCAATTCAATCGATAAAAATTGCTGCTTTGATTTCTGAAACAGGTGAATTAGCCAATTTAGGGCTAAGCTCAAGAGCAGCCATACAAATCGCTGTTAATGAAATTAACAATGATTTTTCTCAAAGAAACATTCCCTTCAGATTCGATTTGGAAGTGTATAACACTCAATTAAATCCACAACTTGCTTTAAGCGCCATGGAATCAGTAGCAAATAGTGGTTGTAAAATCGTTATTGGACCTCTATCTAGCGCAGAACTGCAGGAAGTAAAGCCGATTGCCGATAGCCTAGGAATTCTTGTTGTGAGTCCATCAAGTACAGCCAACTCACTATCCATCCCCAATGACATGATTTTCAGATTTGTTCCAGGTGATCAAATCGCTGGGAAGGCAATAGCCAATACCATGACACAGCAAGGAAAACAAGCAATAATTGCTATTTCTAGAAATGACATTGGAAGTCTTGGACTAAGAAACGCCGTAACGACTTACTTCACTGCTTCGGGTGGACAAGTTATTATTGAAGATACTTTCGATGGAACTACGACCGATTTTACCCAGGTGCTGGCAAATGTAAAAAATCAAATTATCAATTTATCTTCTTCCTATCCAATCAACGAAATTGGTGTGATTACCACGTCCTTTGACGAATCTATTTTCCTATTTAATCAAGCAGCAAGCGATCCTGTGTTGTACAGTGTCGACTGGTACGGTGGAGATGGTTTTTATAAAAACCAATCCTTAATATCAAACACATTGGCCTCTCAATTCGCAGTAAATTCTAATTTTTTCAGTCTTGGCTTCAGCCTTCCTGAAGGAAATAGTCTTCAATATTCTAGCTTAATTGCTCAAATTTTCTCCATGAGTGGTTTTCAGGCTGATGCTTTTACGTTTTGTTCTTATGATATTATGAAAGTATTAGGAAAAATGATTGAGGGAAATTGCGGAATTCCTGAAGGAGCTCAAAATTTAAAAGATAAATTCTTTGAAATTGCTGTTCAACACAATGGGGTGACAGGAATAACTGCCCTAAACGAAAACGGAGATAGAGAAAATGGGATTTTCGATTATTGGGGAGTGCAAGACAATGGAGGCACTTACGAATGGTATTTCATTGGGAAATCAGAATAACATCTCAATTATTTCTGTAAGGAAGAAAGAATTTTGAGGAAATAAAAAGCCAACGATTCATCGTTGGCTTAATCCGTGGCGGAGAGAGAGGGATTCGAACCCTCGGTACCTTTCAATACACACGCTTTCCAAGCGTGCTCGATCGACCACTCTGACATCTCTCCTCAAAAAATTTGAATTGCAAATATAGGTGAATTGAAATAAATGATTATATTTGCCCCCGCTTCGGTGCCATAGCTCAGTTGGTAGAGCAAAGGACTGAAAATCCTTGTGTCCCAGGTTCGAATCCCGGTGGCACCACAGAAGAAAAACCCATTCAAACGAATGGGTTTTTTATTTGATAACAATACCACTAAGTGGATGACACAACACGTTGTGATGACGCTACGCGATGACCCTAAGGGATGACCGCTCCGTGGAAAGTCTGATTTTGAAGCAATAGTGAATTGTACAGCTCTACTCCCTGCTGATTCAAGTGAGAAAGATCTGCGAATTCATTGATACCGAAACCTTCGGTATAGTAAGTGAGATCGATGTAAGGAACGCCGAGGCGTTCGATGAGTGGAGAGAATCTTTGTAAAAATTTATCGTGATAATTGTGAAGTCCAGCTGAAGCTGGAAGAGGATGACTGCACAAAACAATACGCTTACCGTCAGCTTGCATTTGCTTAACCATTCTTTCGAATGCAAGGAACATTTTTTCGTTCGCATCGAAGACCGAGTCGTTCAAGGGTTCTACCGCATAGAGTATTCCCTTCTTCTCGCAGAAACCATTCTTCACGTAGTCGTTGTTCGGAGCTTCGTCTTTCACATTCAAGCTGGCCAAACGCACCGCTAGGGCATTCAGCGTGTACATCTTCACTTCCTGCTTCACCAAGGCAAAGGCGGCAGTGTTGGTAGGGACATTCTGAATCAAACGCATGTTACTTTCAGTTCCCTCTAACTCAAATACTGGATCGTAAATGTCTAGAATGAAAACATCCGATCTATCCCTTAAATATTCGTTGTACAACACAAACGAGCCCTTCGCATTCTGTGCGCTCGTTCCCGCATTGAACAAGGTTGTTCCGGCTTCCTCAAATATTCTTGGGTCATAACCTCTGTAGGCATGAGAAGAACCTAAAACTATTGCATCGTATTTTGTTTGATTCGAAGTAAGATCACGCATCATCTGCATCTCTTGTCCTCCATTGCGCTGCATATTCGGAATGAAAAAAGATGACATCCTTCTATCTATCAATTGAACATTCGAAAAAATAAAAATCACTCCAACGTATATCACACACGCTGCAAGCAAGACCTTCAAACTATTTCGAACCATCAACTTCATTAAAACTGGAAATATATAAAATCAACTTTTCCCCACTGACCAAACAATGCCAAGCTCGCCAATAAGACTGCGAACAACCACATTTTCCGATTGGCACTTATTGCACGAGTTCCGAACACAACCTCTGTCACCCTTCGATCTATAAAAACAAAAACCACCAACAAAAGAATCTTTCCCATGATGACCGCACCATTTAACGGGACAAACACCGACGGAAGAAATCCGGGTTGAGATTGAAACGTTGCAATCCCTTTGATAATTGATATTGCTTGATCAAACGAACTTGATCGGAAAAATATCCAGAGAAAAGAAACATCCGCAAATGTTAAACCTGTTCCAAGCCACACTTTCAATTTCCCTTCCCACCGAACGTTCATTCGGTTTTCCAATACCAACCAAAGTCCGTGCGCCATTCCCCAAACCACGAACGTCCAATTCGCTCCGTGCCACAGTCCACTAATAGCAAAGACTATAAACAAATTCAACGAAGTTCTTGAAGCGCCCTTTCTATTTCCACCCAAAGGAATGTACACGTAATCTCGGAACTACGTGGAAAGAGATATGTGCCATTTCGACCAAAACATTCCGACACCTGTGGAACGATAAGGTAACTTGAAATTTTCCATGAGTCGGAATCCCATTACTCGCGCTGCACCAATGGCAATATCGCTGTATCCGCTGAAATCGCAATAGATCTGAAAGCTGAAGAAGACCACTGCAATGGCCAAATACATCCATGATACCGCCCCTGCATGCTCGTACACTGGAGAAACAAATTGCGCGAGGTTATCTGCAATAACCACCTTCTTGAACATTCCCCACACTATGCGTTGCATTCCAGCAGAAACATTCGAGTACGTGAGTGAATGCTTCTCGCGAAATTGATGCAACATATTTTGCGGATGCTCAATGGGTCCGGCAACCAATTGCGGATAGAACATCACATACAGCGAATAAATCCCGAAATGTCGTTCTGCCTTTTGGTTGTCGCGATACACTTCCACCACATAACTTAAACTTTGAAAGGTGTGGAAGGAAAGCCCAATGGGCAGAAGAATACTGAGCGTATTCAACGAATAATTCCATCCGATTAAACTGGCAATACCGTTGAAATTATCGATGAAAAAATTGAAGTACTTGAACACCGCCAAGATCAATATCGTGCTGATGATACTTCCAATTAACCAACGTCGCGCATGGGGCTTCGAACTTTTTTCAATTTGAATGGCAGCTACATAATCGACTAAGATGGTAGCCAATAAAATTAAAATGTATACCGGGACAAAAAACATATAGAACACACAGCTTGCTATGAGAAGCATAAGCCAACGCCACTGATGCGGCAGTATGAAATACAATGCTGTTACAATGGGGAAAAATAAAAAGAACTCAATGGAATGGAATTGAATAGCATCTTATTTTTTGTGTTGAAGAGTTTGTTGAATGCTCTCCCACATCAGCTCTGCTGCTTTGTCCCATGTGTATGTATGCTCGCGCATGATAGGGATACGCTGTCCCTGTTCAATCTTTACAATGGCCTCGGCTATTTCAGAGACTTCAGTTGGATTCACGAAGAACGCCGATCCGTTTGAAACCTCTTCCATAACTGTTCCTTTGGAAGCAACTACCGGAACGCCACACGCTTCCGCTTCAATCAACGGGATTCCGAATCCTTCATAAAGACTTGGAAAAATAAGCCCTTCCGCTGCCGACATCAACACAGGAAGATCGGCGGTGTGCACGTGTCCCAAAAACCAAATGTTCGTTCGGTCGTTGATTTTCGCTAGCGCAGCATCCAATTCAGGATAATTCCAGAATTTATTTCCTGCAATAAGTAGGGTAGATTCAACACCTTGTTCTACTGCAGTATTGAACGCTTCAACAACTCTATGTACATTCTTTCTCGAATGCAGCGCACCGACAAATAAAAAGTATTTTTTTCCTCGCGAAAATTTATCTCGAATGACTTCTTTCTTCTGTCCATCTGCTGGAGCAAACGTGTGGTCTATGCCGTTGCAAAGCACGTCTATTGAAGCTTCTGGGACATTGAAGGTTTTCGAAATATCTACTCTACTGAATTCACTCACGGTTGCCAAGCGTGTGCTCAACTTCACGAAATCAGGCGTTCGTTCGTTCCAATATTTCGCGTAATGTTTCGGCATGAACTCAGGGAAATGAACGAAATTAATATCGTGTATAACGGTAAGCTGCGGTATTGGGCATCTTCTCGAGGCGTGCGCATCTGGAGAAATAAAAATGTCCGCTTTTATTTTTTTCAGTTTGAACGGAACGCTGTAATCGAACCACCAATCGAATAACCAAGGTCTGCGAGCAGGAGGAAAAACGCGATGTTGAAATACATTTTCTCCAAACTGCCAATGATCGTTTTTCTTCCGATCGCTTAATAAATGAAATTCATATTCGGGGAATTTTTGCGCCAACCGTTTTACAGTCTCGAAAGTAAATCGACCAATGCCTTCCAGTTTGCCTGGAATAAGCAATCGGGTATTAATGGCAATGCGCACCCAGGGAGAAAATTAAAGCAGTTGTGAAACTATCTTCTCTACCGAATAGCCATCGGCTTCCGCCTTGTAGTTGCGAACAATACGGTGACGAAGAATAGGAAGAGCTACGGCCCTTACATCTTCGATATCTGGACTGTATTTTCCGTTTAGGGCTGCATTCACTTTCGCGCCCACAATCAAGAATTGTGAAGCACGTGGACCAGCGCCCCAGCTTAAGTATTGATTCGCCAATTGATCTGCGTTCTCTCTGTTTGGACGTGTCTTCGCAACCAGGCGAACGGCATACTCTATTACATTATCGGGAACAGGCATCTTACGAATCAACTGCTGATAGAACTGAATTTCTTCAGAAGAAATAACGGGGGAAAGTGTTTGTGTAACACCTGAAGTTGTTTGCTTCACAATAACTAGCTCTTCTGCTAAGGTTGGATAGTCGACCCAGATGTTAAACATGAAACGGTCTAATTGCGCTTCTGGCAAAGGATACGTTCCTTCCTGCTCAATGGGGTTCTGTGTTGCCAAAACGAAAAACGGAGAAGGCAATACGTGTGTTACACCCCCTGCTGTTACGCGACGCTCTTGCATGGCTTCCAACAAAGCACTTTGTGTTTTCGGTGGCGTACGGTTAATCTCATCTGCCAAAATAATGTTCGAAAACAAAGGGCCTTTGATGAATTTAAACTGACGTGATTCATCTAATATTTCAGAACCAATGATATCGCTCGGCATTAAGTCCGGCGTGAATTGTATGCGGTTGAATGACAATCCCAATACTTGCGAAAGTGTATTTACCAAAAGAGTTTTAGCCAATCCCGGAACACCTACAAGTAGACAGTGACCATTTCCTAAAATTGAAATAATAACGTCGCGTACGGCTTCGTCTTGGCCAACCATTACCTTTTGAATCTCAAATTTCAGGGCGTTGTATTTTTCTTTCAACGCATCTAACGCTTCTACATCTGATGCAAATGTTTCCATGGGGTTATTTTTTATTCCAGTTGAATTGAAACGTGCAGTCTTTAAACTGATCGTCCATGAATGAGTAATTTTTCTTAAGTGCTTTTCCTACCCAAACGTCTGTTGCATTCTGACGTTCAATACTTTCAGTTTTCGCCTGAAACAATTCATAGTCTTGCTCCATGTTAGCTCTGTGAGCTGCTAGACGTGAGTCTAACTTATATATCACGTAAGCGTCTTTTCCGTTGGCTTGTTTCGCCAATTGTGGCTCAGACAATTCTCCTTCCTTCAATCTAGATAAAGTTAAATTCAATTCTGCAGACAACGTAGCCACATCGTGACGTGTGCCCCCTGTTTGCATATTCATAATTTTTCCAGCTTGATTCTTTGTTTCTTCGTCGGTGCTAAAACGCGCGGCAGCTGCGTTGAAAGAAATCCTTTTTTCATTCAATTCACTATAGACCGAATCTATTTGTGCTTTGCATCGATTAAAATCTTCGTCCTTAATTTTCGGAGACATTAAGATGTGACAAGCTCTGTAGTATTCACCACGCTTTTCTACGACTTTCACGAAATGATATCCATAGGTTGATTTAAACACGGGAGAATGATTTCCTTCATCCGTTGTGAAAACAGCAGACTCATATTCCGGAACAAAGCTCCCTTTTTTTATCATGTCGTAACAACCGCCTTTGAACTTCGACCCCGGATCCTCGCTGTGTCTGCGGGCCTGAATAGTCATGCTTGTGCGTCCTGAAGCAATGTCGTTTCTAACGCTATCGAGGAATTGAATGACCATCTGATTCTCACTTTCAGGGATAAGAGGCGCAATAACTATCTGCGAATATTGAACCTGCTCTCCAATCAGCGGTAGCGAATCTTCAGGAAGAGACTGGTAATATTTCAAGACTTGTGAAGGAGTGATTTTCACATTCTTCGTGATTTCGTCTTGCTTTTTTTGGGTAAGCAATTGATCGCGTATCATCTCGAAAAAATCTACTTTCAGCTGCGAAATAGGTTTGCCGTAATACGTTTCAAACTGCTCAACGCTGCCTAGCATTTCAATGAAATAGGTAATTCTCTTTTCAACCTGCGCATTTACTTCCCCGTCTGTCACCTCTACACTGTCCACTTTTGCTTGGTGTAACAACAGTTTTTGATACATCAAATTTTCAAAAATTGAACACTCCTTTGTAGCGGGAAGTTGTGACTTCCCTTGTGTTAATTCGAATTTAGCGTTTTCAAAATCCGACAGAAGAACAACTTCAGCGCCAACACCTCCAATAATTTTATCAATGGTTTTTCCGGGCTGCGCCAAAGAAAGGAAAGACTGCATCGCAAACACCAACCCCAAAAAACCTTTTTTCATTCGCTTATTGTTCTAATTTACCTTCAGATTTTGCCTGATCGTAAAGTCCGTTTTTCATTTTCTGCAAGAGCTCTTGCTTTCGTATGTTCAGCAAGATACTTGCAATATTGCTTCTAACCATTTCCAGTGGCGACGAATCGCCTGGCAGAAGGTAAGAACCAATTTTCACCCAAATTATTTCACCATTGAAATTAATCTGTTGTGTGGAAGTAGCTTGGGTAATAAACTGCGAACGATCTGCTATTGCTAATGGTATTAATTGAGCAAATTGCTCCCAATTGACGTAGGTTGAATAGTTGTAATAATGCTTCGCTCCAACCTGAACACAAAAAGCTTCCCATGTTGCAATATCGTCAGAAGCAAAAGCGGTAGTCATATTCCTAACGTCCTTTGATTTTTCTGGAAGAGAGCAAAATTTAAGTTGAATGAAATGTTCATTCACTTTCATTGAACTCTTATTGGACTCGTAATACGTTTGAATTTGCTCTTCTGTAACGACGGTATCCATGTTCTTTTTAATCCAATCTTGCTCATATGAATAGATGAGTAGCGATTTTCTGTAGTCTTCAATTCTGCGCTCTACCGCTAGCTTCTCTTCCTCTGAAATTTTCTCAGCTTCTTGAAGTACCAACGCGTCTTTCAACCAAGACTGAATAATTTCCTGTGCGAGCGCGGTCGAATCTTCCGCCGAAATATTGTTTGGAATACGCTCACGCAATTCTTCCATGGTTAACACGGCATCTCCCAAATGCGCAACGGCATCGGGTGTTGAATTGCCGCAACTACCTATGATTACGACACAAAGTGCTGCTATTAAAAAATGTGCAGCCTTCATGTTTACTTCGCAATTGAGTAAAGAACTTCTGTGTTAACCTTGTAGGTGTGTGTCTTGCGTAGTTCTTCCACCCACATTTTGTCGAGGAAGTTTTGATATTCCGAAGTCACAAGTCCGCGGGATTCAGATAATTTTTTTGGAGACTTGTTCAACAACTCTGCAATGTCAACCACTATCACTTGTCCATTCATTGGAACATTCACACTTAATCCTTCCGTCCACTTAATTTTTCCCAACACTTCGCGATCTTCACGAGCGAACAGTCCGCCCTCTGTTTGAAGGTTCAGCTGAGTGCCTTGATTCAATTCTGCAGCAGCTTCAGACGGAGATTTTCCAGACTCAAGCATCTTGCGAAGTTTATTTGCAATTTCGTCGTTGGCGCAGGTGTAGATTACTACTTCAGCGCGATCCGGCCACATAAAGCTCGCCTTGTTTGCTTCGAAATAAGAATTCAATCCAACAGTGTCTTTTACCGCTTTCGACCACACCAATTGATCTGTCAATTCAAACAACAAAATACCTTCACGGTATTCCTTCATTAACAAACGAAACGCAGGATACTTCCCTTCCAAGTGTGCATCTTCTTCACGCATTAGTTTGTCTTCAGCAAACATCTTTGCCTCAAACTTCACGTAGTCTTCCGGATTCAAATTCGTGTTTGCTCCTTTGCGAGTAATCATGGTTTGATAGAAGTCGTTCACGGTATATTTCGTTCCAGAAACTTCACAGAAAACCTTCTTCAATAGGCCTTTGCTCGCTTTCAACTGACCTACATAAGTGCTGCTATCTGCCTTTGACGCAAGCTTGTTGATGTACTTCTGATTGTAAACGAAGTTGTATTCTTTTCCAATTTTCGAAAGGAATGAGTTCTTTGTCTTTTCCGCGCGAACATCTTTCGAAACTTTTGCTTTGATGTCTTTCGACATAGACTCGAAAGAAGCCAATGGCTTATAAGCTAAACGCTTCACAATATGCCAACCGTAAGAAGTCTTAAACGGACGAGACACGTCGCCGTCAGCTTTCAATGCATAAGATGCTTCTTCGAATTCAGAAACCATTTTGTTCGTTCCGAACCAAGGAAGCTCTCCGCCTTTGTTCTTCGTCGTTACGTCTTCGCTGTAAAGGGCACACAACTCCTGGAAGGTTTGTTTTCCTTCCAATGCTTTTTGATAGATTTCGTTAATTTTAGCTTCTGCGGCTGGATCATTCGCATCTTCTTTCTTCGGCTTCACCATAATGTGTGCAACATGAATTTCTCCACGTGCAGAGCGACGTCCAGTTACTTTCAACAAATGATATCCGTATTGCGTGCGCACGGGCATGGTTATTTCACCAATCTTGGTATTGTATGCAGCTGATTCAAACGGATAAACCATTTGGAAGGCAGTGAAATATCCAAGATCTCCGTTGTTCTTCTCAACTGATTTGTCAGTGCTGTATTTCTTAGCAGCCGATTCGAATGATTCCCCAGCAAGAATCTTCTTGCGGATATCCATAATCTTATTGTAAGCCTTCAACGTATCAGCAGCCAAAGCATTTGGCTTGCATTCAATAAGCAAATGACTTGCACGAACTTCTTCTTGCAAATGCGAATAAGCCTCTTGCATAAGTTCATCTAACTTTTCTTGATCTGTTAAATACGGACGAGCCAATTGCGCGCGGTATCCTTGCAATTCATATTTGAATTTACTCACAGTGTCAAGTCCAGCAGCTTTCGCAGCGTGAACCTTCAATTTGAAGTTAATGAATAACTCCATGTATTCATCGATTGAAGCTTTTGTTACAACCGAATCACGGTTATTTTTTCTGAAAATGTTCTCAAATTCTTCCAACGAAACATCTTCACCGTCTACGCTGAGAACAACGGCAGATGGAACAGCAGCGGCCTTTTGTATGGGTTGCGCATTCGCGCTGAACAACGTCGCGCAAGTGAGCACAACACTTGAAAGTATAACTTTTGTAAAACGCATAAGACTTGAATTAAACATGATTATTTATAACTGTAATTTGGTGCTTCTCTCGTAATAAGAACGTCGTGCGGATGACTCTCTTTGATTCCCGCATTTGTAATTCTGATAAATTTCGCATCTTGAAGTTGTTCAATGTTGGCTGCTCCGCAGTAACCCATTCCGGCTCTAAGTCCGCCAATGATTTGATGCATAACCTCCATTACTGAACCTTTGAAAGGTACACGTCCAGAAATTCCTTCCGGCACTAATTTTTTAATATCGTCTTCCGTATCTTGGAAGTAACGGTCTTTCGAACCGTGCTGCATGGCTTCTAACGAACCCATTCCGCGGTACGACTTGAATTTTCTTCCTTCGTAAATAATGGTCTCTCCTGGAGATTCCTCTGTTCCTGCGAGCATTGAACCAATCATAATGGTTGAAGCTCCGCCAGCAATTGCTTTCGCAATATCACCTGTATATCGAATTCCACCGTCTGCAATGATTGGTACGCCTGTACCTTTTAATGCTTCAGCAACGTCGGTAACAGCAGTTAATTGGGGAACACCCACACCTGCGATTACGCGTGTGGTACAAATTGAACCC
Source organism: Flavobacteriales bacterium (assembly GCA_044371675.1). Lineage (GTDB taxonomy): Bacteria > Bacteroidota > Bacteroidia > Flavobacteriales_D > Sanyastnellaceae > CAIZGX01. The sequence continues at coordinate 5,590 of JBILTF010000006.1, read as the reverse complement.
GGTCCAATTCCAACCTTCACTCCATCGGCTCCCGCTTCTACCAAAGCTTTGGCAGCAGCACCCGTTGCAATATTTCCAACTATAATATCAATTTTATCTCCGAAAGCGGCCTTCACTTTTTTCAACGTTTCAATTACTCCCTTAGAATGTCCGTGAGCCGTATCAATAACTACAGCGTCAACACCCGCTTTCACCAAGGCTTCCACTCGCTCGAGAGTATCGGCTGTTACGCCCACTGCTGCTGCACAACGCAAACGTCCGAAATTGTCTTTACAGGCATTCGGATATCGGTGCAATTTCAAGATGTCTTTGTATGTGATGAGCCCCATTAATTTTCCGTCAGCGGAAACAACAGGAAGTTTTTCAATTTTCTTTTCTTGAAGAATAGATTCCGCGGTAGCTAAATCTTTCGGCTTATCTGTGGTAACAAGGTTTTCACTTGTCATGACTTCACGGATAGGCTTTTCGTAATTTTTTTCGAAGCGAAGGTCACGGTTGGTAACAATTCCCTTCAAAACCCCTTCGGTATCTACCACTGGAATTCCTCCTATTTTATGCTCAGCCATAATGTTCAGAGCGTCTCCGACATTCGCTGTTTCCAAAAGCGTAATTGGATCTTGAATCATTCCGCTTTCGCTTCTCTTCACCTTTCTCACTTCCGCTGCCTGTGCGGCAATTGTCATGTTCTTGTGAATAACAGCAATACCTCCTGCTCGTGCCATGGCAATAGCCATAGAGCTTTCGGAAACTGTATCCATTGCAGCTGATGCAACGGGGGTATGTAAGGTTATGTTTTTTGTGAATTGTGAAGAAATATTCACCTCACGAGGAAGCACCTCTGAATAGGCAGGAACGAGTAGCACATCGTCGTAGGTTAGACCTTCTCCTACAATTTTAGAATTGTTTGCGGACATACGTTTGAATTTTCGAATAAAATTCGGACAAATGTACGAAAATAAGGGGTAAAAAAAGCGCCCCTAAGTAGGAGCGCTTTTATATTGTTTGAGGAAAGTGGGACTTATACCACCCCTTGGTCTAACATAGCATCGGCAACTTTAACAAAACCTGCGATGTTTGCACCTTTCACGTAGTTAACATGATCACCTTCTGCACCGTACTGAACGCACGCAGAGTGAATGCTCTTCATGATGTTGTGAAGACGTTGATCTACTTCTTCACGAGACCAGCTTAAACGAAGGCTGTTTTGAGACATTTCCAAACCAGATGTTGCAACACCACCAGCGTTAGACGCCTTTCCTGGAGAGAACATTAATTTGTTTTCGTCGAATACAGCAATTGCTTCTGGCGTTGAAGGCATGTTAGCGCCTTCAGCTACTGCAACACATCCGTTAGCTACCAATGCCTTCGCGTCGTCGCCATTCAATTCATTTTGCGTAGCGCAAGGAAGAGCAATGTCGCACTTCACACCCCAAGGTGTTTTTCCAGCTACGAACTCACATCCGTATTTGGTTGCGTACTCTTGAATACGTCCGCGCTTCACGTTTTTCAATTCCATTAAGAAAGCAAGTTTCTCAGCATCGATTCCGTTTGCGTCGTAGATATATCCCGATGAATCTGAAGCGGTAACCACTTTAGCACCTAGTTCAGTTGCTTTTTCGATAGCGTATTGCGCAACGTTTCCAGAACCAGAAACAACAACAGTTTTACCGCTGAAGTTCATTCCTTTTACTGCAAGCATTTCTTGAGCGAAGTATACAGTGCCATAACCAGTTGCTTCTGGACGAATCAATGACCCGCCCCAGTTGCGACCTTTTCCAGTTAATACACCGGTAAATTCGTTACGAAGACGCTTGTACTGACCGAACATAAATCCGATCTCGCGTCCACCCACTCCGATATCTCCTGCAGGAACGTCAGTATCTGCACCAATGTGGCGAGACAATTCGCTCATGAAGCTTTGGCAAAATGCCATAACCTCACGATCGCTCTTTCCCTTCGGATCGAAGTCAGACCCACCTTTACCACCACCCATTGGAAGGGTAGTTAAAGAGTTTTTAAAAATTTGTTCGAATCCTAAGAATTTCAAAACAGACAAATTCACCGTAGGGTGAAAACGCAATCCGCCTTTGTAAGGACCGATAGCACTGTTGAATTCTACGCGGTATCCGCGGTTTACTTGTACTTCACCTTTATCATCTACCCATGGAACACGGAAGATTATTGTGCGTTCTGGTTCAACAATACGCTCTAGGATTTTAGCCTCCTTGTATTTAGGATGGTTTTCCATGAACGGAATAATGGCTTCCGCCACCTCGTGAACTGCTTGAAGGAATTCAGGCTCGTTCGGGTTCATTGCCCGAACTTTCGACATAAAGGCGTCAATTTGCTCTTGATGTTGTTGTGACATGATTTTCAATTTTATGGGGGCGAAGATAGTGCGCTTAACCTCAGGTTGACAAAGGATGCCTAAAATTTCATTCGAAAATAGATTTAGCGTTTCTTTGCAGACTATACCAAAAGCTATGTGGGCAAAAATTGCTGCATTTATTCTTCGCAACCGTATTCTACTCGGAGTTATTACGCTGGCAATCACTATTTTCATGGGATGGGAAGCTCGCAACGTACGTATGAGCTACAAGTTCACTGGGGTTCTACCACAAGACGACCCTACGTTCGTTGAGTACCAAGCCTTTACTAAGCAATTCTCGGAAGATGGGAACGTTATGGTGGTGGGGTTGAACGACCCTGAAATTTGGGAGCTTCAGAACTTCATTGCGTTGAAGGAACTTGGGAATACTCTGAAGAAAATTACTGTACCTGCCGACACGATAATTAACGGGGTTAAAACTACTATTCAGCGTAATGTAGTGGACTCGGTTTTTTCCGTTGCTCATTGCTACGAAATGTACGCCGATACTACCGAAGAGCGCTTTCGCTTTCGTCCAATTTCAGATGGAAATCTGGGGTCGCAGGTTCAGCTCGATTCAGTAAAACAAAAGATATTATCGCTACCGTTTTACGACGGGTTGCTGTACAAATCGAAGTCAGATGCGACGCTGATGATGATTTTTGTCAATGCAGAACTTTTTAATTCACAATTCCGTGGAAATGCGGTGGACCAGATTGTAGAAAAGGTGAATCAGTTTTCAAAAGATACTTACATCAAAACGTATATCTCCGGTCTTCCGTTCATTCGAACGCAAATGACGGCCAAAGTAAAGGCCGAGTTGAAATTCTTTACGCTGCTCTCGCTTTTGGTTAGTGCGGTGCTCTTGTTCATTTTCTTCCGAAGTGTTCGTGCTGTTCTTGTCTGTCTTACTATTATTGGGGTTGGCGTGGTTGTGTCTATGGGTACCATTGCGCTATTCGACTATCCGATAACTATGCTCATGGGACTGATTCCCCCTTTAATGATTGTTATTGGCGTTCCGAACTGCATTTACCTGCTTACGAAGTACCACCAAGAATTTATTCGTCACGGAAGTAAGATGCGAGCCATGACCCGTGTTATCCAGAAGGTAGGAGAAGCAGCATTTATGATTAACGCGACAACTGCTGTTGGATTTGCGACATTCATTTTTGTTGAAAGCGATTTGCTGAAGCAGTTCGGGGTAATCTCGGCCTTGAATAGCATGCTTATGTTCTTCATTTCGCTTATCGCATTTCCAATTTTATTCTCCTACACTGCTGCTCCGAAGGCTCGTCATTTGAAGCATCTCGACATGCGTTGGTTGTACCACACCTTGGAGAATTTGGTGAAAATGGTGACGAAAAACAGGGGTGTCATTTATTTCGTTACCATCGTAATTACGGCGTTAAGTATATACGGAATGACGTTGATTAAGACAACAGGAAATATCGTCGATGATCTTCCAGATGATGATCGTGTAATTACCGATTTGTATTGGTTTGAAAAGCATTTCGACGGCGTTATGCCTTTCGAAATAATGGTTGAAGCCAAGCGTGGAAAAATTACCAATCCGAAAACCATTGCACGAATCGATTCTTTACAAGACGTGATGGATACGTTGCCGGGTGTTTCAACAAAAATCTCACGATCGCTGTCTATTGCAGATGCTATTAAGTTCGCGAAGCAAGCTTATTACGACGGTGATCCTGAATATTACGATTTGATTAGTCGTGGCGAGCAGCAATTTATCGGACCTTATTTCGAGCAATCAGACAGCGCCGCTGAAAAATCCAATGCTTCAAAGTATTCTAATACATTCTTAGACGACTCGTTGAAGAAAACCCGAATTACAGCCCAAGTTGCGGATATTGGAACATTGGCCATGGATTCGTTGTTGAATACGCTTCGTCCCGAGGTTATTAAACTTTTCCCAGACAGTTTATACTCGGTAACCATGACTGGAACGAGCATTGTATTCTTGAAAGGAACCACGTATTTGGTGAACAACCTTTTCTCGAGTTTACTCTTTGCTGTTGGGGTTATTTGTCTGCTCATGTGGGTGATGTTCCGCAGTTTGCGCATGTTGCTTATTTCGCTTGTACCGAATTTGATTCCACAATTTATCACAGCCGGATTCATGGGATTTTTCGATATTCCGTTGAAGCCGTCTACCATTTTGGTGTTCAGTATTGCATTTGGAATTACGGTTGACAATACGATTCACTTCCTGGCGAAATATCGTCAGGAGTTGCGTGAGCACAATTGGAACATTAAGCTTTCTGTATTATCGGCAGTGAAAGACACGGGAGCAAGTATTCTATTCACTTCAATAGTCTTGTTCTTCGGATTTGGAATTTTCGTATTCTCCGAATTCGATGGAACGCGGGCGTTAGGGATTCTGACATCATTGACCCTGTTTACAGCTATGCTTACGAACTTGATTGTATTGCCCGCGATGCTATTATCGTTGGAGCATCATCTAAGCACAAAGGCATTTGCCGAGCCGTTTATGCAAGTTATTGATGAAGAAGACGACTTGTCCTATGAAGCTTGGAGCATGCAGAAGATAGATCCTACATTACCTGAGGATAGCTCAACGGGAGAGTCTGAAGATGATAAAGCGTAACTACTAACGCACTTCTTCGAATACTTCGTTTACACTTTCTTCGAGTGCATTCAATTCGTTGAGTACTTCATTGAGTGAATCAGCAGGAACGGGTTGGGAAGATCCTTTCCAAGAAGACACAACAGCTTTCACCTTATGAATAGCATCTTGGATGCGAGCTTTCGCTAATTTCCATTTATTAGTCTTAGCATCTGAATCACCCGAATGGATATTCATTTCGAAGCGTTCCGCGGCATTGAGTAAGCAAACGCGCAGGTCGTTTTCGTTCCAAGGTTTTGCAACGTAGCGATAAACTTGTCCCCGATTAATTGCGTCTATCACGGCCTCTATATCGGCGTATCCTGTTACTAAGATTCTCACGGCGTCAGGAAAGTCGTTGAGTGTAAGTTCAAAGAATTCTACACCGCTGAGCTCGGGCATTTTCTGGTCGGAAAGAATAATGGGAACTTCGTTCGCATTCAGATAGGCCACGGCTTCCTGAGGAGAAGTGGTTGTGAATACATCGAATTCTCTGCGGAAAAGCGCTTTGAAGGCGATAAGGTTATTTTCTTCGTCGTCGAGGTAAAGTACTTTTATCATAAACCTAATTGGAT
>JBILTF010000119.1:0-4160 GCA_044371675.1 Flavobacteriales bacterium | reverse complement strand
TCGTGCAGCACATTTGTTCATTGTGCTTCACAACTATTCGCTAGAACCTCGATTCGACGTAATTTCTATCGTAGAACAAGAAAACGCCTCTACAAAAATCTTTCATTTCGAAGAAGCGTTTTATCCTTTAGCCAAATAAGTTAACTCCTTCGGATCAATCGAAACAAGTTTCGATCAATCTCTTCGAGATCAATCCGACGAAGTCGGAGTAATAAATCGTCGAAGACATTCGCCGAAGGCATTCGTCAGCGACATTCGTGTTTACACATTAAATCCTTCGGATCAATCGAAACAAGTTTCGATCAATCTCTTCGAGATCAATCCGACGAAGTCGGAGTAATAAATCGTCGAAGACATTCGCCAAAGGCATTCGTCAGCGACATTCGTGCGAAGCACATTATTGCTTAATAACTTGCTTGCGTAGAGTTCCTTCTTCTGTTTGCAATTCAAGAATATAATTTCCGGAAGATAGATTCGAAAGATCAAGCACAGCGTTACCATTCGCTAAGCGCTCTGAAAGAACTAGTCTTCCTGAAAGATCGCGAATGGAAAGGTTTGCACTTTCATTCGTGTTGTTCCATTGAACGTTCAACACATCGGTAACCGGATTCGGATAAATGTTCAGTTGGTCTTCCAATGCAATTTCTTCCACCCCAACGTTTACAGTAATAATGTCTGAAGTAAGCGTGCAGCCATAGCTGTTTGTGACTTGAACAGCATAAACTCCGTTTGGTGGGCTAATCAAATAATAAGTAATTGCACCTTGCAAAAGCATTCCGTTATAGAACCACTGATAGGTGTCGTAACTATCCGCAACTGACAATTGATCGGCAGCAGCATTCCAAAACACCTCTATGGGTGCGCAATACAAGTATGGTTCACTTGTAGAAGAGCATCCGAATTCGTTTTGCAAATACACCGAATAATAACCGGATTCAGTCATGGTTAAACTTGAGCCCGATTCCCCTGCGATTAATATGCCGTTGTAATACCAGAAATAGGTCGGCAAGGTGTCGTTCGCGCAAGAGATGACATCGCCGCTCACACTAACCGTTGCATCGGGTTGAGGGAAGACACTGATTGCAGTAGATGCAGAAATATTCGTCACTTCATTCAACGAAATGTTAATGGTTCCTGAAGTTCCGTTACCAGAACTGAACGACTGAGAACCCACACCAATGTTGAAAGAAGATGTTCCCAAATTATCGTCCTGCGAGATATCATCCGAATCCCAAAAAGTAATCGTGTAAGGAGGATTCGAAAGCGTAAAATTCACATTCGAGTATGAAGCACTTGTTTGATTGTTTACTGTCCCGCTCGTGTAAACAGCACTTCCAGCAGCATTGTTAATGGTGAAATAAGGATCCGCTGTATTGAATAAATCATCAACATCGCCATTCCAGTTTCCATTCACTCCGGCAAGGTTTACAGAGGTAATTACATAATTTGAAATAACGGTTTGAAGGGAAGCCGTATAAGTTCCCGGCGCACCATAATTAACTGGTGCAGGATCTGCAACATTTCCCGTTTGTCCGTTACCAAAATCCCATATGTAAGTGGTCATTTGCGAAGCATCGCCACCAATGGTTGCAACATAATCTACATCAATGGCACCACATCCGGCAGATTGGTCGAATGTAAAAGTTGAAGTTCCTCCGGGACCTTGTTCAACAATTAACGTAATTATAAAACTATCATTTTGAGTGACCTCAAATCCAAAAGCTTCGGCGAGTGCTGTAATACTAATCACGATGTCGTATGTTCCGGGCAGAACAGGAACTCCGCAAATAGTAGCGCAACCAGAAGTTTCACCTTGAGGCGGATAAAAAATTCCATCGGCATCGTTCAATGTAAATTCCAATCCAAATGGAAGTCCAGAAACATCGGTAATGGTTAACTGCAGCAACGTAGCGTTTATACCCGACGAAGGATCAACCACATCTGTTGGAATAAAGAACGTCATGACCTGCTCGTAATAAACACCTGTGGTGGCGTTTGGCGGAATAGCTGGACATATCATGGGTGTGCCCGTTGTGTTTGTGCATGTGGGGTCTGGTGCGCACGTCGGACATTGTGCGTGTGCGGAAATAATTCCAACAAAGAACAAAGCTAAAACGAAGTAGATATTTTTCATAAGTCAAGGTTTGAAACAACGTTCATTCAAGATTAGGTGTTTTTTTTTAAATGTGCAATGCTTTCCACAATAAAAGCAGTAAAGAGATTCTATCTTCGCGTACACTATGAAACAGTCTATTTCCAGAAAATTATTCGCCTACCTCATAAACGGTTTAGTGCTTGCTCTTCCGATATACATTACGGGATATGTTTTGTACACAATCTTTGATTCTTTGGATCGCATTTTACCTATAGAACACAAATACCCAGGTCTTGGAATTTTAATTCTGTTAATCGCCTTAGTAATACTTGGATTTTTAGGAGCGAAAATTATTAACGACCAAATCAGAAGTCGCTTTTTAAAGTTCTTGGATCGCATTCCCTTTATTAAAACCATTTACAAAAGCATTACCGACATGTTGGGGGCATTCGTGGGAAATAAAAAAAGATTCAACAAGCCTGTTTTGGTTAGAATAAGTAAAGAAAACGATGTTGAAGTCATTGGCTTTATTACCGACGAAGATCTTCAAGAAATCGGAGAAGCAGAGGCTGGAAAAGTTGGGGTCTATATTCCAATGAGCTACAGTTTTTCTGGACACTTGGTCATTGTTCCTCGCAGCAACATAAAGCTTATCACAGGAAATTCTCTTGAACTCATGAAGTACGTGGTTAGCGGCGGTGTTGTTGAATTCGAGCACGAAAAAAATGAAGGAACGAAATAGAGCTCTCGTCTTACTTCACTTCATTGTATTTCTTTGGGGATTCACTGGAATCCTTGGAAAAGAACTGAGCTTTTCTGTGACAGTATTGGTTTTCTTGCGCATGATGGTGGCCCTGGTCTCTATTGCGATTTATAAATATTTCTGGAAGAAATCTTTTATGGTTTCGCGCTTCGATCTGATTAAGCTTTTATTCGTTGGTGTGCTCACTGCTGCACATTGGTTAAGCTTTTTTTACAGCATTCACATCAGCAATGTCAGCACAGCGCTTGCTGTAATTAGCACAACAGCCTTTTTCGTGGCGCTCGTTTCTCCATTGTTCACGCGAAAGAAATTCGTGTGGAAGGAACTTGCGTTGGGCACGCTGGTAACCGCTGGTGTCGCAGTTATTTTCAATGTTGAAATGGAGTACGCTTGGGGAATAGTCTTCGCGCTTTTGGCTGCATTATTCGCCGCTATTTTTTCTTCTTTCAACGGAAGGTTTATTCGCACGATACACGCGAGTAACATTGCGTTTTATGAAATGTTAGGTGGGAGTGTCGTCCTAGTTGCTGTCATTTCATTTCAACAAGAATGGCACATTATATCCGAATTATCGAGCTACGACTGGCTCTTAGTTATATTACTTGGCACAGTTACAACGGCCTTCGCCTTCATTGCGAGTGTGAATGTCATGAAGCATCTTTCTCCGTTCTCCTGCGCCATTGCCATTAACCTCGAGCCTGTTTACACAATTGTATTGGCCTTACTTTTTTACGGACAATCGGAACACATGCGACCGCTTTTTTATGTCGGCGCGTTGCTTATTCTATCGAGTGTTTGGCTAGAGAGTTTGTTGCGGAAAAGGGTCGGAAAGTAATTAAGACAATTTGGATTTATACTCCGACATTTTCACCCAATAAATTATCCAAATTACAAAATATGCTATGCTAGCAAACCCGCCTAAAACAGGAATAAATCCGCATAGTCCTAATACCGCCATAGCAGTTCCAAGAGACTTGCCATAGTCCCCGTTGTCAGCTAAACCTCTTTTCAAAAATTCATTTTTCAACGATTCCGATATTTTAGGATATAATATAAAAGAGTAGACCAAACTAAAAAGGGGAATCAACATTAGCCAAACCTTACCTGGTTCTATAACTCTATTTTCAGTCGCAACTACCTTTAAAAGATTCTGAAGGGTTAGCAGATATAGGACCGCTACAACAATTCCAATAAGTGCTGAAAAGAGAAGAACTACAATCCCTATTCCCAACAATAATTCCAAAGCTTCATTATTCATATTTAGATATTTTTTTCAATTTAAGACAATTCCTGAAGTCTGAA
>JBILTF010000118.1:0-4164 GCA_044371675.1 Flavobacteriales bacterium | reverse complement strand
GAAGTTTTTGCATCTGATTTATCTCTTGTTGCGAAGTTAATCGGAAAGTGCCGCACTTGGAATGATTGATGTATTTTTACAACATGAATAAGGTTACGCATTTAATTACCGGCGGTTGTGGTTTTGTTGGAAGGAATATGGTCAAGAGACTCTTCAATACCACTGAAGCGCAGTTGATTTTTATCGACGACTTGTCTGTTGGAACGCATCCCGACACTTGGCTGAACGCGACAAAAACCAACTACGGTAAAGGTTTCACGGTTTACAACGGAAGATTGCTTTTCATTCATGCCGATGCGTTGAAGGTAATGCGCGCGTTTTCAGAAGACGAGAAATACTTCGAAACTAATTTTCAGTTTGAAATAAATCGTATCAATGATGTCTTACATTTTGCAGCTATTGTAGGGGGAAGAACTAAGATTGATGGTGATCCAATGGCGGTGGCGTTGGACTTGGCCATTGATGCTGAAATGTTTTATTGGGCCTGTCGCTACAAACCTGATAGATTAATGTATCCAAGCTCTTCAGCGGCTTATCCGATTGATTTGCAAACGATAGATGGAGCTATTGCATTGAAAGAGTCGGACATCGATTTCAAGAGAATGGGTGAGCCCGATATGACTTACGGATGGAGCAAATTAACAGGAGAGTTCCTTGCGAAAATTGCAGCTTCTCACTACGGTTTGAAGGTGACGTGCATTCGTCCGTTCAGCGGTTATGGTGAAGACCAAGACTTGACTTATCCCGTTCCTGCCATTGCAGCGCGCGCAGCGAAGAAAGAAGATCCTTTTGAAGTTTGGGGAAGTGGAAATCAAGGAAGAGACTTCGTTCATATCGACGATGTGATTGATTGCATTATCTTGGCCATGGATCACATTCACGATGGAACAGCCATCAATATTGGAATGGGGAAACTTACTTCCTTCAATGAAATTATTCGCTTGTTTTGCGGCTATGCAGGATACGAGCCGACGATCAAACCGTTGTTGGATAAGCCAGTTGGAGTGCATTCTCGCTATTGCGACATGACCTACGTTCAAGAGAAATTGGGTTGGACAGCTAAGATTTCCATTGAAGAAGGAATGAAGCGTGTGTATGATGCTGCAGTGAAAAAATTAGCCGCTCAGCAGTAGATGAAGAATAGAACAATTGTTTGCTTCGGTCCCGGTCCGCGCTTCAAAGGCGGAATGCAGAACTACAACACTTCGTTGGCGTTGGCATTGGACAAGGAAGAGCGAAACAATGTTCACATTGTTAGTTGGACGCAACAGTATCCGGCTATCATCCCACGTGAATTCGTAGACAAAAGCAGTACAACAGATTTGTTGGAAGGAAGTCGCGTGAAGGTGACTTACTTAACGAATTACAACAATCCACTGAGCTGGAGTGAAACAGCAAAGTATATCATTTCGCTGAATCCAGAAATGGTAACCTTTCAGTGGAGCATAGCCCTACAAGGATTGCCCATGGCTTTCATAGCGAAGCGCCTGCGCAAGGCGGGGATTCATGTGGTGTTCGATATTCACTTTGTAATTCAAAAGGAGCACAGCTCATTAGATAAGTTTTTGACGAAGTATGCCTTAAAACACGCGTCATCTTTTGTGGTTCACGCGTTGCATACGTTTGAAGAATTGAAGATGGTCTTCCCGGAACGTTCATTCGGTTTGGTGGAAAGACTTGATATTCATGAAAAGAAATACACTTCAGTTGTGAAGCTGTATCACCCAATTTACGATTTGTACAAGCCCATTTCGAATTTCAATTTGGAAGAAGAGAAAGCGAAGTTGGGACTTAAGAAACATGTCTTTTTGTATTTCGGATTCATTCGGAAGTACAAAGGGCTTGACTTGGCCATTCAGGCATTTGCAGAGTTGTGTAAGGAGAGAGACGACGTTTCGTTTTTAATTTGCGGCGAATCGTTTTGGAAAACGCTCGATGATTCGAAGTGGAGCACCAAGGTGAAGCAAATGTTATTTGGTTGGGCGAAGAAAATTGTGCTTCGCAAATCAGACGACGAGCGCGAAGACAATCCGTTGGAATGGATTCAGAAACTGGGAATAGAAGACAAATGCGTCGTGTTCAACAGATTCATTTCGAACGAAGAATTACCGAAGTTTTTTCAAGTGTCCGATGCGGCAGTGTTGTTCTACAGAACAGCTACCCCAAGCGGAATTGAGTCGTTGAGTTACAATTTCAAGATGCCCATATTGGCAACTAAAGTGGGGCATTTTCCAGAAACAATAATAAACGGATTCAACGGTTATTTGGCCGAAGCGGAAGATATTCAAAGCATGAAAAATCAAATGCTTCGCTTTTTAGAATCTCCTATAAACAGAGAGAATGTTGCGAAGGCAACAGAGAACATGAGTTGGACCAATTACGCAAAAGCCATTTGCAATTATGAGTAACATTATACACGACAGAAAGAGCTACGATAAAAATAGCTTAGAGGTTGAAGACTTGAAAGCCGCTCCGCATGAAATGTTGGAGTTTTGGTTGAGTGAAGTAAAGGATTTGCACGACTACAACGCCATGGTCGTGAGTAGTGTCGATGCTTCTGGACAGCCCCATTCGCGAGTAGTTTTGCTTCGCGGTGTAAATGAAGAGGGCTTGAATTTCTATACCAATTACGATTCGAATAAAGGAAAAGAAGTTGAACAGAATAACAAAGTGGCGTTGAATTTTTTCTGGCCAACAGTAGAACGACAAGTTCGGGTTGAAGGAGAATTGCACAAGTTGAGTGATGCCGAGAGTGATGCTTATTTCAATAGTCGTCCGCGTGAAAGTCAAATAGGAGCCTGGGTATCACCACAGAGCTCAACCATTGAGTCTCGTGAAGTTTTGAATGAACGTTTCCGTGAGTTTACAGATAAGTTCGAAGGACATGCAGTTCCTCGTCCCGCTCATTGGGGTGGTTACTTGATTCGTGCGAACTATTATGAATTTTGGCAAGGAAGACCGAATCGTTTGCACGATCGATTGTCTTATAAATTGGTAGATGGAGTTTGGACAATTGGACGAATGGCTCCTTGATTATGGACGCGAGAAATCGAGTTATGAATTTCGAGTTATATTGAATAACTAATTTAATTTATTGCAGAGATGAGTAAAGTAATTCGTGGTTGGCTTTTATTTTGTGTTGTTCTAAGTTGTATGCGCTCAAACGCCCAAGTTGAAGTCGTTGGGCAAAAGAGATTCGAGCACGATGGTACCGTAGCCACGAGCGTAACTCCAAACAATAAAGTAATTACCTATTCCATTATTACTGAAAAAGGAGAAGACAATCAGATTGAAATTGTAGCCTACAGCGAGCAGCTCGAAGAAGAAGGAAGGTTTCAGGCAACATGTACAGAAAAGAATATTTTCAGAACACACGCACTCTCTGGATCGGGAGAGTACTATTTCTCTCTTACGATTGATAAGCGAAGAGAAATTCATTCCATTGTATTCAACACAAATAATTTCGAGGTAACTGAACTTTATGTTGATTTAGAAAAGAAATTCGAGCCGAATGGAAATTTAGATTTCTTAGGTGGCTTCTCTACGGCCTGTTTCAAGAATAAATTCTTCATATTAGGAACTGTTAAAAATGTGCCTTGCATACTCGTTTACAACATGCTCACGGGAACGCAGCACATTACCTTCATTCCGGGTATGGGCAAGAAGAATCGCGTTTCATTTTTAGGTACAGACGATGCGGCCCCTTCACTACAAATTATGTTTTTCAATTACAAATCAAATAAGGTAGATGCGCAATACATCGCTTCAATAGATGAATTTGGTGAAGTTCAAGGCGCCCCTGTTTCCATCATTGCCCAGAAAGAAAAATTGCTCATCGATGGGAATGTGACTTGGTTAGATGAACACACTTCACTCATTTGTGGCGCAACTGGAGACAACGCCACCCTTGCCAAGGGTATGTACATTTTGGAAATGAAAGATGGTGAAGTGGTTCGAAGAAGCGATTTCGATTTCAACGATTTCAACGATTTTTATGCGCAGTTCAATGAGAAATTTCAAAGAAGAATGGAAAGGAGAAAGAGTCGAAATAAAAATTTCGAGTCGTATTGTTACATGGTCACACATCCGATTGCATTCAACGAAAATTCTTGGACCATTTTAGGAGAAGTTTTTTTTCCTACATATCGAACAGAATTCCGCACG